>CAZTHW010000311.1:0-2837 GCA_964613595.1 uncultured Desulfobacteraceae bacterium
ACTTGAAAATCGCTCAATTTAGGTCCTATATAAATTGGTGATTATATGATTTTTGCTTTTTTCTGTCAATAGGAACACAAGGTCATCTTGCGGCTTTCACACCGGCCGGGGCGGCCCTTTTTCTTTCAGCATCAGAGTTTCGAATATATTCCGGCACGAGTTCAAGTCCGCTTTGTGTCTGCCCGCAGCGTGCGCGATGCCAGGCCATTTCCCCGACCACGCCGGCCCGGATGTGGTTTGCCGCCTCGGGTGCAAAAAGCGCATATTCTCCAAGGCGGCTTTCCAGCAGGTCCCGGTACAGCAACGCGCCGCTGCCCATAAAACGGCAGGGCGCGTCAAGCTGCCGGATGTATTGGGCAAGCGCCTCAGGCGCGCATACCCATGCCCGACAGACCGGGTTCAGCGCGTTTTGCCCGGCCTGGTAGATTTGCGCGTATACCTCGCCTTTTCTGGCATCAATGGTCGGGCAGAGCAATCCCTGATTTTCGCGCAGCGGGTATGCCAGGGCGGAAAGTGAGGTAATGCCCGCAACCGGCTTGTCGCAGGCCAGCGCAAAACCCTTGACCGTGGCAAGTCCGATGCGCAGCCCGGTAAAGCTGCCGGGCCCCACGGTCACGCCATAGGCATCCATGTCCGCGATCTGCAGACCGGCAAGCTGCATCAGGGAATCGACCAATTTCATCAGTTGCCGGGCATGGGTTTGGTCAAAATGGACAAATAGTTCCGCCCGGAGCCGGCCGTCGCTTACCAGCGCCGCACTGCAGGTCCGGCCCGCGGTATCCACTGCCAACAGATTCATGACATCCCTATGCCTTATCTTTTCCGGTCTGCGCTTTGGCAGCGGTTTTGGTCCGGGTCTTGGCCGGCGCACGCTGCGGTGTTTTGGCCAGATCCTTGCCGATGGCAATTTCGATTGCCTCGTCAAGGGTATTGACCGGGATGAATTTGATTTTGCGGCGCACGTTTTTCGGAATCTCGGAGAGCTCGGGCTTGTTTTTCTGGGGGATGATAATGGTGTTAATCCCGAAACGCAGTGCGCCGATGGCCTTTTCCCGGAGTCCGCCCACCGGCAGGATTCTTCCCCGCAAAGAGACCTCGCCGGTCATGGCCACAGTTTTTTCCACGGGTCTGCGGGTCAGCGCGGAAATCAGGGCCGTGGCCATGGCAATGCCGGCGGACGGGCCGTCCTTGGGTATGGCGCCGGCCGGCACATGGATGTGGATATCCAGGCTGTCAAACGTATTTTTCTTCACGCCCAGAGCCTCGCGGTGAGCCCTGGCATAACTGACTGCAGCACGGGCCGATTCCTGCATGACCTCGCCGAGCTGGCCCGTGATAATGAGTTCTCCTTTTCCCTCGAGCAGAGACACCTCCACGTAAAGCACTTCCCCGCCCACCTGTGTCCAGGCCAAACCGGTGGCCAGCCCCACCTGGCTTTCGTCCTGGTCAAGCTCCGGAATATACTGCGGCGGCCCTAAATAGGCGTGCAGGTTGCCGCGGGTCACCCGGAACGGACCGCTTTGGCCTTCAGCGATTTTTCTGGCAACTTTCCGGCACAAGGCGGCGATCTCCCGCTCCAGGTTCCGGAGCCCCGCCTCTGAGGTGTACTCATTGATGATCCGGGACAGTGCCGCCGGGCTCAGGGAGAAGTTGTCCGTTGTCAGCCCGTTTTCCGAAAGCTGCCGGGGCAGTAGGTAGCGCTCGGCGATCACGGTTTTTTCCTCCTCTGTGTAGCCGGGCAGCTGGATGAGCTCCATGCGGTCAAGCAGGGCCGGCGGAATCGTGTCGGTCATATTGGCCGTAAGAATAAACAGGACCCTGGACAGATCAAACGGCATGTTCACGAAATGGTCGCTGAAATTGGTGTTCTGTTCCGGGTCAAGGGCCTCGAGAAGCGCTGATGAGGGATCTCCCCGGAAATCCATGCCGATCTTGTCGATTTCGTCCATCATGAACACCGGATTGTTGCTGTTGCAATAGCGAAGTCCCTGGAGAATCCTGCCGGGCATGGCGCCGATATAGGTGCGGCGATGCCCCCGGATTTCAGCTTCATCCCGGATGCCCCCCAGGGAAAGTCTGAAAAATTTTCGGTTCATGGCATCGGCAATGGACTGGCCCAGCGAAGTTTTCCCAACCCCGGGCGGGCCCACAAAACACAAGATCTGGCCCTTTTTACCGGGGTTTAACTTGCGCACGCTCAGATATTCCAGAATCCGGTCCTTGACCCGGTCCAGGCTGTAGTGATTTTTGTCCAGTACGGACTTGGCGTGCGGAATGTCAATCACATCCTTTGTGGATTGGCTCCACGGCAGTTCCACGAGCCAGTCCAGGTAAGTACGCACAATGGTGGCCTCTGAAGAGTCCGGGTGCATCTGTTCCAGGCGCTTGAGCTGCTTTTCCGCCTCTTTGGCAGGTTCCCTGGGCATCTTGGCCTTCTTGATCCGGGAGCGGTAGTCCTCGACCTCGGCGGAGCGCTCGTCCTGTTCGCCCAGTTCCTTGTGGATGGCGCGCACCTGTTCCCTTAAGAAATAATCCCGCTGATTCTTGGAGATTTCATCGCGTACGTTTGACTGGATTTTGGCCTGAACCGTGGAAAGCTCCACTTCCCGGGTCAGGTAATTGTTGACCTGGGTTAAGCGCTGCACCGGGTCTTCATCTTCCAGCAGGCCCTGGGCTTCTTCGGTTTTGAGCTTGAGATTGGATGAAACCAGGTCGGCAAGCTTTCCCGGATGCTCGATTTCGTCTAAAAGCATGCCGATCTCGCCGGTGTATTCACCCCTAATATTGAGTATTTTTTCACAATTTTCCCGGACGTTACGCATCAATGCCTGATGTTC
>CAZTHW010000312.1:0-2815 GCA_964613595.1 uncultured Desulfobacteraceae bacterium
GTCCCATGATTTTATTCACGTGCATACCAAGGTGCCGGACGAGCAGTCCCACAATGGCGATCCGGGCACCAGGAAGCAGGCCGTGGAAAAGCTGGATGCCGGGCTTGACGGTCTGGTTCGGGCCCTCGGCCAAAGAGATGATCTTCTGGTCGTGGTTACGGCGGATCACAGCACCCCGAGCCGTTCAACTACCATGGTACATTCCGGGGAACCCGTGCCGCTTTTGATGGCCGGCAGGGGCTGTTTGTGAGATGCATTGAGCGCGTCAGCGGTCAGCATTCGAACAAATAGTCCCCGCCGGCCCGCCCTGCGGCGAAAACGCTTGAAGCCTGGTTTTTTTGCAGGGCTTGTAATTTTCCGGGGAGATCCGATTTCGAAAAACAAACGTTGGCGCTCCGGGAAACAGGCGGGCTATCCGACAAAGGGACGGCGCAGTACGGTGTCTTTTTGCCAGCGGCGGTCGTTTTTGTACGGGTAGGCGATGTTGTAGTGAAGGCCCCGGCTTTCCTTGCGGTGCATGGCACAGCGGATAATGAGTTCGGCCACCACGGCGATGTTTCTCAGCTCAATCAAGTACGGGGTGACCTTGAAATTCCAGTAGTATTCCTGGATTTCCTCGCCGATGATATCGATTCTGCGCCGGGCCCGGGCCAGACGCTTGTCCGAGCGCACAACACCCACGTAATTCCACATCAGGCGGCGGATTTCGTTCCAGGTATGTGAAATCACGATGGCCTCGTCGCTGTCAATGGTGCCCAGGTCATCCCACATTGGGATATCCGCGGCTGTTTCGTTTTCCTGGGTGTTGACTTCTTCGGCCGCCTTTTGGGCGGCCTGGTGGGCATACACCATGGCTTCGAGCAGCGAGTTGCTTGCCAGGCGGTTGGCGCCGTGCAGGCCGGTGCAGGCGGTCTCCCCGATGGCATAGAGCCGCTGGATATTGGTTCTGCCGAAAATATCCGTGGCCACACCGCCGCACATGTAGTGGGCGGCCGGCACCACCGGCAGGGGCTCGCGGGTCATGTCAAACCCGAATTCCAGGCACCTGGCATACAGATGGGGGAAACGGGATTTGATCAAGTCGGCGTCCTTGTGGGAAATATCGAGAAACACCGATTCATCGCCCCGTTTTTTGAGCTCCGAGTCAATGGCCCGGGCCACCACGTCCCGGCAGGCCAGTTCCCGCTGGTCCGTGTAGTCTGCCATAAATGCCCGGCCGTCTGAGTTGCGCAGAATACCGCCTTTGCCCCGCACGGTTTCGGAAATCAGGAAATTCTTGGCCTGCGGGTGAAACAGACAGGTGGGGTGGAACTGGACAAATTCCAGGTTGGCAACAGCCGCCCCGGCCCGGTAGGCCATGGCAATGCCGTCGCCTGTGGCCACATCCGGATTGCTGGTATAAGAATACACCTTGCCGGATCCGCCCGTGGCCAGTACGACAATCGTGGCCAGAAACGTATGAATCTCCCCGCTGTGCCGCTGGAGTACATAGGCACCGTAGCAGTAGTCCTCGTGCGTGGTGATGATCAGGCCGCGTTTTAAAAGCGTGGAGCGCGAGATCAGGTCGATGGCGATATGGTTTTCAAACACCGTAATGTTTTCATTGGCCCGCACCCGGTTGACCAGTGCTTCTTCCACCGCACGGCCGGTCAGGTCATTGGCGTGCACGATGCGGTTAAAGGAATGCCCCCCTTCCCGGCACAGGTCCAGATCCAGCCTGCCCTCGCTCCGGTTGAAGTCCACACCGAGCTTCAGGAGTTCTTCAATCCGCTCCGGGGCGGATTTGACCACCATGTCCACGACACTTTCGTTGCACAGCCCGTCGCCCGAGGCCAGGGTGTCTTCAATATGGGATTCAAATGTGTCTGCAGGATCGAATACCGCGGCAATGCCGCCCTGGGCGTGTGCGGTATTGCTGTCCATCAGGCCCTTCTTGGTGATCACGGCCGCCTGTCCGTGTTCGGCAACTTTTAACGCAAACATCAGCCCGGCCACGCCGCTACCTACAACCAGGTAATCGAATCGGTGTTCCATATCTGCCTTGCCGGAGGACACGAAGTTAGCGCAAACCAGGGCGCTTTTTCTTGCCGGCAGCGGTCCGGCCGAGGATCATGCCCAGAATCAGCACGCCCGCACCTGCCAGAAACCACTTGAGCCCGGCGGACATGAAAGCGTTGCTGACCTGCTTTTCCAGGGTTTGAATCCGCTGTTTTTTTTCTTCCAGCTCCTTTTTCATGGCCTCATGTTGTTCCCGGAGCTTGAGATAGTCCTTGGATTCTTCCTGGAGCGCGGCATAGTCGCTTTTGGCCTGTTCGAGTTCCGCCCGGGTTTTTTCGAGGCTGTTGCTCAGTTCCTGGTTCCGCTTGATCAGGCGCTGGTTTTCTTCGGTCAGTGATTCCACCTTGCGGCGAAGCGGCTGGATTTCCTCGCGCATTTCTTTTACGGCCAGGCTGTCGGGTTTCTGCGGGCTTACGTATTTTGAAAACACCCAGCCGGTGGTCCCGTCAGGGACCCGGACATTAACCCACTTTTCTTCAGTGTCCAGGACTTCCAGCTCCTGGCCGGATCTGAGCATTTTTTTGATCCGGTAGTCCAGCCCCGGCCCGGAGCGCAGCGTGATTTCCATGAGATCGTTGACGTATTGGGTTTCGGCAAGTGCGGCAGCCGCCACCAAAACGGACAAAAAACAGGATAGCGCAAGAATCGTGATTTTTTTCATGGCCTCACCAGCGAATTAAAGTTTAATACCTACGGGCATTATTTAGTGCCTGAACGAAAACCGTCTTTTTCGCCAATATCTGTGTCAGTCTCAAAT
>CAZTHW010000313.1:0-2814 GCA_964613595.1 uncultured Desulfobacteraceae bacterium
TCATCGATGATGAGGGCCGGCCGATCTGCTGCGAGATGTGGCCCGGCAATACCGCGGATGTCACAAGCCTTGTGACTATCAGTGAACATATGCGGGACAGATTTGCCATCAGGCGGTTCTGCATCGTGGCAGACCGTGGCATGATAAGCTCCGGCAACCTCAAGTACCTGGAGGAAAATGAAATCCCGTATATCCTGGGCACCCGGATGCGAAAGGACAAGGAAGTCCGAGAGCAGGTGCTCACCTGCGGCGGCCGTTACCAAGAAGTTCATCCCATCGGATCCGATGCCAAAGACCCTTCGCCGCTCAAGGTAAAAGAAGTGCGCCACATGGACCGGCGTTACATCGTGTGCCTTAACGAGCGGCAGGCTGCCAAGGACAGGCTGACCCGGGAGGCCATCATAGAGGCCCTCAGGGAAAAGATCCCCCAGGGGACCAAGAGCTTGGTTGGCAACAAGGGATACCGCAGGTATGTCCGGATCGAAAAGGACAGCGCTTCGATCGACGCTGAGAAAGTGAAAAGCGAGGCCTGTTTTGACGGCAAGTATATCCTGCGCACCAACACCGAGCTGCCGGCTGACAAGGTGGCGCTCAAATACAAGGAGCTGTGGCAGGTCGAGCGGGTGTTCCGGGATGTGAAATCCATGCTCGAAACACGGCCCATCTTCCACCAGCGCGATGATACCATCCGCGGGCACGTGTTCTGCAGCTTTCTTGCCCTGGCCCTGCGCAAGGAGCTGGAGCGCAATCTGGAGAAGACTGGTCACGTGTTTGAGTGGTCGCATATAAAGCAGGATTTGCAGGCGCTGCAAGAGACCTACATAGAGGAAAATGGCAACAAGCTTGCGGTTCGCAGCAGGGCAGAAGGCGTGTGCGGCAAGGTGTTCCAGGCCCTCGGCATGGCAATGCCGCCGACAATCCGCGAAATTTAATGTGCGGATTTTACAGTTTTGGCATGAGGGTAGTGCCAAAGACATTTTTGCGCCTTATATCTTCCTGTTTTTAAACAAGATTATAAAATGCACTGTTAAAGATCAGTCTAAATTTTTACAACTTAAAACTTAACACTTTTCACTCACACCGTTCACATCTCGCACAGGCCGTGGTAAGTGACTGATCCGGCCGGGACTGATCCCGGTAGACGGTTACGCCCTTGACCGCCATGCGGGCGGCTGTTTCAAACAGGTCCCGGATATCGGTGATCGTGGCATCGGCCGGGAAATTGACCGTTTTTGATACCGCATTGTCCGTGTGTTTCTGGAAGGCCTCCTGGATCCGCAGATGCCAGTGGGGCGATACATCCCAGGCGGTCTGAAAAATTTCAGCGGGCGGGGTTTGCCCCTTTTCCCGGTACTGCCGGTACAAGGGATGGACTTCCTCGATGACCTCATCGACCACATGCCGGTTAAGGTGAAAGGCAAAAATAGGCTCGATGCCGCTGCTCACCCCGGCGATCAGGCTGATGGTGCCGGTGGGGGCGATCGTGGTCACCGCGGCGTTCCGCCGGTGTTTCACCCCTGCGGCCGGAAACACGCTGTGGTCAAAAGCGGGGAAATTGCCCCGCTTTTCTGACAGTCGCGCGGATGCGGCAGCCGCGGCTTCATGAATGCGGGCCATGATCTTTTCTGCCAGGGCCAGGGCCTGCTCGCTCTGGTATGAAATCCCCATCATGATCAGGGCATCTGCAAACCCCATGACACCGAGGCCGATTTTGCGGTTGGTACGGGTCCACTCCTCGATCCGGCGCAGCGGATGCCGATTGATTTCGATTACATTGTCCAGAAAATGCACGGCCAGTGCCACCGCTTCTTCGAGCCGGGCATAATCGATGCCGCCGCCCGAGACGAACCGGGTGAGGTTCAGCGAGCCCAGGGTGCAGGACTCGTAGGCCAGCAGCGGCTGCTCGCCGCAGGGATTGGTGGCCTCGATCCGGCCCAGGCCCGGGGTGGGATTGTGCCGGTTGATGCGGTCGATGAACAGGATTCCCGGATCCCCGCACTTCCACGCACTTTCCGCCATCATGTCCATGATTTTCCTGGCGGGTTTTTTGCCCACCGCTGCACCGGTTCTGGAATGCACCAGCGGATAATCGTCCCCGTTTTCCAGGCACTCGATAAAGCGGTCATCCACGGCCACGGACAGGTTGAAATTCTGCATTTCCAGGGTTTGTGTCTTTGCGCGGATAAATTCCTCGATGTCCGGATGGCTCACGTGAAGCACGCCCATGTTGGCCCCGGGCCGCACCTGGTTGCGGTCTATGATGAACGTGGCGGAATCAAAAAGATGGATAAAGGAAACCGGGCCCCCGGAAACGCCGAAGGCCGGAAATATGGTATCGCCCCGGGGACGGATCCGGGAAAAGGAAAACCCGGTCCCGCCGCCGCTCTGGTGGATTAAGGCCGTGTCCTTGAGCGTCTGGAAAATGGATTCCAGGTTGTCTTCCACCGGCAGTACGAAACAGGCCGCAAGCTGGCCCATGGGGCGGCCCGCATTGATCAGGCAGGGCGTGTTGGGCAGGAAGGTCAAAGACCGCATGGCGGACTCAAAATCCTCCACGGTCTGCCCGACTGATGCACCCGGGTCAAACATCCGGTCCGCCTCTGCAACCGCACGGGCCACCCGGTGGAACAACTGCTCCGGGGTTTCAATCACGCGGCCCGCATTGTCGCGGGCCAGGTACCGCTTTTCCATGACCGCCCGGGCAACCGGGGTAAGCTCAATATCCGACATGGCAACATCCTTTTTTTGCGCTCTTGCGGAATTGCACTTCGTTGCCCTGACGGCGGTGCGGAAAAGCGGGTTTCCGAGCGGAAA
>CAZTHW010000314.1:0-2772 GCA_964613595.1 uncultured Desulfobacteraceae bacterium
GCTTTTCCGGCCGGGGCGGATTCGCGGGCGTTTTCCGGCAGACCGCCCAGATCCGCCCTTGTCAGCTCCTGTCCGCCGGCAAAAGAGTCGATCAGGGCCAGGGCTTTTTCGATTTTCTGCACCTGGCTGTAAAACTGTTGTTCAAGCGCGGTGATTTCCCGGATGTATTGCTTGAGACCGGTTTTCTGCGCCTTCAGATCCGTCTGATGCGACCGGATGCGGTCGCAGAAACCGGTCAGAATCGGTTCGAAATACCCTTTGGCCGCATGCACGCGCTCTCTGAGATGGGCCAGGTCATCTGCCCGTGTGTCTGCCAGGATCCGGTCGAGCTGCTTTAAGAATTTGTCCCCCACATCCTTGACCGGTTTGAGATCCGCCTGCAGGGTGCGGGCCCATTCCAGGTACTGCTGCTTTTTGGAATGCGCCGCATCCTTGGTATAGGTGCGCAGATGGAAATTCACCTCCCGGGCCAGGGCGTTAAAATCAAATGCCTCCCGGACGATTTTTCCCAAATAGGTAAGCGCGTGTTGCTCCAGGGCTTTTTCCAGGGCTGCGGGCTCCGCATTGCGGCGGGTGAAATCCTCCAGTGCCGGCTCCCGGGGGATTTCCTGAAACTCGAAGGCACTGGTAAGCACGAGCCCGTCCAGCGTGGTGAGCCGGGACAATGCCACGTAGACCTGGCCGGCGGCAAATGCCCGGGAGACGTCAATGATGGCCCGGTCAAAGGTCAGGCCCTGGCTTTTGTGAATCGTAATGGCCCAGGCCAGCTTCAGGGGAAAATGAGCAAACGTGCCAACCACTTTCTCCGCAATTTCGTTGGTCTGCTTGTCCAGGGTGTAGCGCTTGTTCTCCCAGGTATACGGCTCCACCCACACCGAAGGGCTCTGGTCGGCAAAACCCACCTTCACGCCGTTTTCGCGCACTTGCTCGACTTTTCCGATCTTGCCGTTGAAAAAGCGCTGCTCGCCCGTGGGATCATTTTTGATAAACATCACCTGGGCGTCTTTTTTCAGGCAAAGCACTGGCTCGATCGGATAGGTGCGGTCATCAAAGGTGCCCTTGACCGCCGCGTTGTACCGGAAAATCTTTCCGGGCAGCTTTTCCAGCTCTGCCTGGTTGATCCGGTCGGCCTTGCGGTTGTGCGTGGTCAGATAAACATATCCGTCTTCCGGGCCGGCTGCGGATTCTTCCCGGCAGCGGCGGTTTAAGCATTCAATGTCCTCTTCTGTAATCTGCCCGTCGCGCAGGTGATTTAAAATGGAAATAAATTTCTCATCACTCTGCCGGTAAATGTGCCGGAGCTCGATGTATACCGGCTGGTGATCGGCCAGGGCGCGGGCGCCGAAGAAAAACATCGTGGGGTAATACGCCTTTAATTCCCGCCATTCGGCATCCTTGATCACCGGCGGCAGCTGCTGGAGATCACCGATAAAAAGCACCTGGACACCGCCGAAGGCAACATCGGGGCTGCGCCGGATCCAGCGCAACACCGCATCAATGGCATCGAGCAGATCGGCCCGCAGCATGCTCACCTCGTCGATGATCAGCAGCTCCAGCTTTCTTAGCATATTGCGCTTGGTGGCCTGCATTTTCAGGCTGCGGCGCAGGGACTGGGGGGTGTTTAGCTCAGTATCGGGCGAAAACCGGCCGGGTTGGGGATCCTCGGGAATAAAGGCGCCAAACGGAAGCTGAAACAGGGAGTGAAGGGTCACGCCCTGGGCATTGATGGCGGCAATGCCGGTGGGGGCGGCAACAATGGTGTTCTTGTGGGTGCGATTGCGGATGTCGTGCAGAAACGTGGTCTTACCCGTGCCGGCCCGGCCTGTGAGAAAAACATGACAATTTGTGCTGTTGACATATTTCCACGCCAGTTCCGCGGCTTTATCATTCCACTGCGGCATAATCAGACCTCAGAAAATCGGATGGGCAAATTTTTTATTCTACCTGCCCCCGGGCCATGCAGGACAATGCGGCTGCAGGTGTATGGATCAAATCACCGGTACATCCACGGCTCTGGCTGCTTCCAGGAGCTTTTTATCCTGCGTGGCAATCGGACAGTCATTTCTCATGGCAAGATCCAGGTAAGCCGCGTCATAGCTGGAAAGGGTCCTTTCTCTTCCCAGCACCAGCAGATCCTTCATCATTGTTTTCCGCCCCCCGTGATCCGGATCCACTACAATCGGCAGGGCGGACAATAGGGTTAAAAAACGTACGCTGTCTGCCGGCTTGAGCCTTTGCCGACGCTCTGCAGCCAAAAGCACGTTTACCACTTCCAGCGGCCAGATGGCCGGAACAACGGCTGTATGCGAAGAGAGCTTATCCAGCACGGCATCTGCATATGCACCGGCTTCATCGCCGAAACACCACGCCATTACCACGGAGTTGTCAATTACAAAAGTGCCGTTCATTTACCGCCTGCCTTCTTCGATCAACTGCCGGATCGAGATCCCGGAAAGTCTGTTTTTCTTCCGAAATTTCCGCAGTTCGTAAATGGCGGTCTTGACATCCGCATTCTGCGCTGCATCATAAGGCTGCAAAACCGCCACCGGAACGCCGTGCCGGGTGATGGTAATGCGCTCTCCCCTTGATACCCGTTCAAGCAATTGAGATAGATGGGTTTTGGCCTTGTACGCCCCTACACTGTCCATAGCCGCTTCCTTTAGACTAGTTTAAGACTAGTCTATATTTACAACTGGTGATTGTCAATCACCCTTTTCCCTAAATTGAGCGTTTCAAATTTTTACACGGATCAATATTTTGTATTTTTTTAAG
>CAZTHW010000315.1:0-2755 GCA_964613595.1 uncultured Desulfobacteraceae bacterium
CCAGGCCAGCAAGCGCATCGGCATTCCCGGAGAGGAAGAAGGCATGGAAGGGCTGTACTACGGGCTGAATTTCCTGCGCGATATCCGGCTGGGCCACGATATCCGGCTTTCCGGCAAGACCGTGGTCATCGGCGGCGGCAACGTGGCCATGGACGTGGCCCGGACCGCTCTTCGCGCCGGCGCAGAAGACGTACAGCTCTACTGCCTGGAAAGCCGCGAGGAAATGCCGGCCTGGGACAAGGACGTGGAAGAGACCGAGGAGGAAGGCGCCATTGTCAACCCGGAATGGTCGCCCGCGCAAATTTACGAGGAAAACGGCCGGGTCCGCGGCATCAGCTTTACCCGGTGCCTTGCGGTATTCGACCAGGAGGGCAGCTTTAACCCGGAATGCGACGCGTCCGATACCCAGTACATCGAGGCAGACAACATCATCATCTCCATCGGCCAGGCCCCGGACATGTCCTTTCTGCCCGAAGACAGCCAGCTCGAGCGCGCCCTGTGGGGATCGCTGGCAGTGGACGAAAACACGCTTGCCACCAACGTGCCCGGCGTGTTTGCCGGCGGCGACTTTACCACCGGCCCGACATTTGTCATCCGGGCCATTTCCTCGGGCCGGCGCGCGGCCCTGGCCATTCACAAGTATCTTTCCGGCGATGAGACCCCCATTTTCATGCCGGACGAAAAAACGCCCCTGGCCCAGGAAACCGGCCTGGCCCTGGAAAACGAATCCACCGAGGACCAGCCACGGGTCAAAATTGACGTTGAAAGCCCCGAGGAGCGCATCCTGGACTTCCGGGAAGTCGAATGCGGATTTACCCGCGAGCAGGCCCATTATGAAGCCAGGCGCTGCCTTCGGTGCGATCTTGAAAAAGAGAGGAGTTAACCGCCATGATCCGATCCATTACCCGGCAGAAACCCATGGAGGAAATCGAGCACCTGCTTGACGGCATGGACAGGATTTTCATCATCGGCTGCGGCACCTGCACCACCATGACCCGGACCGGGGGCGCCGAGCAGGTGGCGGCCATGTCCGAGGACCTGTCTTCCAGGGGCAAGGTGATTACCGGAACCACGGTGGTGCCCGTGGCCTGCGACAACCTCACCGCGGACATCCTGTCCGAGTACGGCTCGCGCATGAACCAGGCAGACGCCCTGCTGGTGATGTCGTGCGCCTACGGGGTGCAGACCATCGGCACCCAGCTCGGCCAGATGGTGGTGCCCGCGCAGAACACCCTGTTTATCGGCAAGGAAAACGCGGCCGGCCAGTTCAACGAATCCTGCACCCAGTGCGGCACCTGCGTGATCGGCGAAACCGGCGGCATCTGCCCGGTCACCACCTGCCACAAGGGCCTGGTCAACGGCCCGTGCGGGGGCACCAACAACGGCAAGTGCGAAATCGACAGCAACAAGGACTGCGCCTGGACCCTGATCTACAACCGCCTAAACGAGCTCGGCCGGCTCGATGTCATGCGCACCTACAAAAAACCGCGCAACCACCTGGGCGAACCCAGCCCGGGCAAATTCAACATCCCGGCAGACTGATTGCTACAACCCATAACCCATAACCCATTACTACTTAACACTTAAAACTTAACACTTAACACTATTTATAAGGATATTCCCATGCCATCCGCATTCAAAAAGGCCCTGGACTCCGGAAAATTCGTGGTCACCTCCGAAGTCGCCCCGTCCAAGGGGACCAACCTGGAGAAAATGGCCCACCACGTGGAGCTGTTAAAAGACAAGGTGGATGCCATGAACGTGACCGACCACCAGAGCTCCGTGATGCGCTTTCCGTCGCTGGGCGGGGCGCTGCTGGTCAAGGAAAACGGCGGCGAGCCCATCCTCCAGATGACCTGCCGGGACAGAAACCGCCTGGCCCTGCAGGCCGACCTGATGCTGGCCTCCAGCCGGGGAATCAACAACGTGCTGTGCCTGACCGGTGATTCCGTGATGCTCGGGGATCACAAGGCGGCCAAGCCAGTGTTCGATCTCGACTCCAGCCAGTTGCTGGCAGCCGTGCGCACCATGAAGGGCGGCAAGGACATGGCCGGAAACGACCTGGACGGGGACGTGAACTTCTGCGCCGGCGCCATTGTCACCCCCGAGGCCAATCCCATCGAGCCCCAGTTGATCAAGTTCGAAAAAAAGATCGAGGCCGGCGCGGAATTCATCCAGACCCAGGCGGTCTACGACATGGACAACTTCAAGCGTTTCATGGAGTACGCCCGGCAGTTTGATGTGAAGATCCTGGCCGGCATCATCCTGCTCACATCCGCAGGCATGGCCCGGTTCATGAACAAAAACGTGGCCGGCGTCATGGTGCCCCAGCCCTTAATCGACGAGATGGCCGCCGCCCCCAAGGGCGGCGCCCTGAAAAAAGGCATCGAGATCTGCGGCCGCATGATCGCACAGATCAAGGAGGAAGGCATCTGCGACGGCGTGCACATCATGGCCATCGGCAAGGAAGAAGTCGTCCCGGACATCATGAGCGCAGCCGGCCTGATATAACCACCCGGCCGCCCCACAACCGCCGCCCGGCACATGCCCAGGGAAACGGCGGCACGCCGCCGTTTCCCCGCATTTCCTAGCCATAAAACCTTTGTCCCACTCCCCTCGCCTGCCCGATAAATCAATTTTGATGAATTCGTAAAAAGTCCTGAAACTGTTATAATCGCCAGACAATAAAATGATAAGTCTCTGATTTTACTTAAACACTTAATCACTTAAAACTTAACACTGCCTGTAAAAAGGA
>CAZTHW010000316.1:0-2743 GCA_964613595.1 uncultured Desulfobacteraceae bacterium
GTCGTGGACATTCGCCCCGATCAGAACCTGATCCTGGTCAAGGGGGCGGTGCCCGGCCCGGTCAATGCAATCGTGGAGATCAGCAGGGCCAAGAAGTCGGAAAGCGCCGGGTAGCTGAAGCGTTCAATGCCGGCGGATATGTCCGGTAAGCGGGATTTGTACCGGATTCAATGCAAAGAGGGAGACCATGGCTGTCGTGGAAGTCAAAAATACGCAGGGAGAAACGGTTTCAGAGGTCGAGCTTGTCGAGGATATTTTTAACGTCAAGGTCAAAAAAACCGTCATGCACGAAGTCGTGCGGATGCAGCTGGCCAATCGGCGCCGGGGAACCGCAAAAGTCAAGCATCGCTCTGAGGTAAAAGGGAGCACCAGCAAGATGTTTCGCCAGAAAGGCACCGGCCGGGCCCGTCGCGGGAATATCAAGACCCCCCTGCTTCGCGGCGGCGGTGTGGCTTTTGGCCCGGACCCCAGGGATTATTCCTACAAGGTGCCCAAGAAGGTTCGGCGTTTGGCGCTGAAAATGGCGCTGTCGGCAAAATATCAGGACAACGAAATAATTGTGCTTGACGGATTTGCGCTTGATCAGGTAAAGACAAAGGCCGTTGCTTCGGTACTGAGTAATTTGTCGCTTGAAAAGCCGTTGATCGTGATCAACGAAGCCGATGAAAAACTGGAGCTTTCCTCCAGAAATATCCCCGGTGCCAAGGTGCTCCGGGTGGAGGGGCTCAATGTTTACGATATTTTGAACCACAAAACGCTGGTTTTACTGGAACCGTCGATCAAGGGTATCGAGGGGAGGCTGGCAGCATGAATGACTACAACATTATTATAGGTCCGGTGGATACGGAAAAGACCAATATCCAGAAGGAAGAGCAGAACAAGGTCACATTTGAGGTGCTGCCCACGGCAAACCGGGTGCAGATCCGCAAGGCGGTGGAATCAATTTTCGACGTGCGGGTCAAAACGGTGCGGACCATGCAGGTCAAGGGCAAGTTCAAGCGCCGGGGCCGTATCCTGGGCAAGCGCAAGGACTGGAAAAAGGCAGTCGTGACCCTGATGCCCGGAAGCCGGATCAAATTTTTTGAAGGCGCATAAACGAAGGTGATGAGCAAATGGCGACGAAAAAAGTAAAACCCACATCCCAGGGACGCCGATTCCAGACATATTCGACTTTTTCGGAGATTACCAAGTCCGAGCCGGAAAAATCGCTGCTCAGGCCCATCAAGAAGTCGGGCGGCAGAAATGCCAACGGGCGCATCACGGCGCGCCACCGGGGCGGCGGCACCAAGCGGTATTACCGGGTGATCGATTTTAAGCGCGACAAGGACGGGGTTCCTGCAAAGGTCGCTGCAATCGAATATGATCCCAACCGTTCGGCGCGTATTGCACTGCTGCATTACGCAGACGGGGAGAAGCGCTACATCTTGGCCCCGGTCCGTTTGGCGGTGGGGCAGACCGTGATGTCCGGCCCCGAGGCCGAGATTCGCCCGGGAAACAGCCTGCCGTTGAGCTACATCCCGCTGGGAACATACGTGCACAATGTGGAGCTGCGAACCGGCAGGGGCGGACAGCTGGTGAAAAGCGCCGGCGGGTTTGCCCAGTTGATGGCCAAGGAAGGGCGGTATGCCACCATCAAGCTGCCCTCTGGGGAGGTCCGGATGGTGCTGGTGGCCAATCGGGCTACAGTGGGCCAGCTCGGCAATTCGGACCATTCCAATGTTTCCCTGGGTAAGGCCGGCCGGAAGCGGTACCTGGGACAGCGTCCTTACTCGCGCGGTGTGGTGAAAAACCCGGTGGACCATCCCATGGGCGGCGGTGAAGGCCGATCTTCCGGGGGGCGGCATCCGTGTACCCCTTGGGGAAAGCCCACCAAGGGACTGCGTACCCGAAAGCGGAGCAAGCAAAGCAGCCGGTTGATTGTCAAGCGGCGTAAGTAGGCAAAAAAACAACCCCGTATCCATTCAAAGAACCGAAGTCGGGTTAAAAATCAGGAGCGATTATGCCGCGTTCGTTAAAAAAAGGCCCGTATGTAGAACCCCAATTGTACGACAAGGTGGTTTCTTCACAGGAGGCCCGCAGCGCAAAAGTCATCAAGACCTGGTCCAGGCGTTCAACCGTGATTCCGGAAATGGTCGGGCTGACCCTGGCAGTACACAACGGGAAAAAGTTCATCCCGGTATTTATCACGGAAAACATGGTCGGCCATAAGCTCGGCGAGTTTTCCTCGCCCCGGACGTTTTACGGGCATGCCGGCGACAAGAAAACCAGAATGAAGAAATAGATTGAGGATGCGGATATGGATGTGAAGGCGTCAGGAAAATATATGCGCATATCGCCTCAGAAAGTGCGTAAAATTGCCGGAGCCGTCAAGGGCAAACCGGTGGAATCCGGGCTCAACGTGCTCAAGTTCATGCCGCAGAAGGCCGCCGGAATGCTTGAAAAGATCGTGCGCTCGGCAGTGGCCAATGCGGACCATAATGCGGAACTCGATGTGGACGGCCTGGTGATTAAAAACATCATCGTCAACGAGGGTCCCATGCTCAAGCGGTTCCGCCCCCGTGCCCGGGGCAGGGCAACCCGCATTTTAAAGCGAACCAGTCACATAACCGTCATCGTCGGCGAAGGCAGCGCATAAAAAGGAGGTAGGTGGTTTGGGTCAGAAAGTCAATCCCGTCAGCATGCGGCTGGGCATCAATCGCACCTGGAGTTCCCGGTGGTATGCGAACAAGGGTTACGCCAACTA
>CAZTHW010000317.1:0-2730 GCA_964613595.1 uncultured Desulfobacteraceae bacterium
CATCCACGTTGTGGAAATCAAAATGCTTGAAATCGGTAATCGGGCTGTCGGCAAGCTCGATACCGGGCAAAATCCGGAGCAGGGCCTCATCATTGTCCAGAAAAGACATATGACACCCGGCACATCCCTCAAGCCATACAGTGGCAATCCTGGGCCGTTCCATGAGCATCCCTCCCTTGATTCAGGGGTTTATTCTCCCGCAATCTGCATACGGGCCGCTTGCCGCCAATCGGCCGAGCTGTGGTATTCGAGCGCAATTTCCGCCTTTTGGGCCAGCCGGCCCAAAGCCGCCGCAGTGTCCATGACACTGTCCGGAGGCGCCAGAATTTTTTCCTTATGCCGAACAACCCGGCCGTCGTGTGAAGTATAGGTGCCGTCCTGCTCCATCCACACGGGGCAGGGAAGCATCACATCTGCTTTCTGCCCGAGCGCACCCTCCGGCGCGAACGGGCTGAACACCGCCAGAAACTCGAGGCTGTCGAAATTGTCCAGAATTGCCTGGTTCGGCACCTCTCCGTCTGCGGCCAGCACCAGCCCGGCCTTCCATCCGGCGTTGGCCGCCGGGGATTTCGGAGCGGCCAGGCCAAGCTTCCAGGCTGCCTGACTGTTGCCACAGGGTTTCAAAACAGCCAGCGGCAGACTGCTGGATCCCGAGTTTTTTGCAAATGCCAGCCGTATGGCATCCCTGAGATACGCGGTGTTCAAATCTTCGAACAATCCGCCGCCAGTGAGCACCAAGGCTTTGTCAGCACTTGCAAAAGCATTGACCGCATCGTCGAAATCCGCCAGTTCCGCTGCATCCAGACCCTGTTGTGTCAATATCCGGGCTGTATCCGCATCCCGCTCTGTTATCCGGAATTTTTCAAGTTCAGGCGCGCTGATTTGATCCAACAGCAGATTCAATGTCTTATACAACATCGCCCGAACAGTTGCAGCAATATCGGCATCAGGCACAGGAAGATGATAATCAATCTGCGGTAAGTCAAAGTCCCCGTCACCTACGGCGACCACCTTCACATGCCCGTCGAGCACGCGCTTGTGGATCATCGCCGGGACAATCGGGTGCTTGGCAAACGTTTCCGCCCCGATCACGAGAATCACATCGGCTTCTGCAACTGACTCCAGCGAGGTTTCGCTGCCTTCCAGGGCGGTTTTTTCCCGCGCATGAAGCAGACTGCGCCAGGCGTCTCCGTCAAAGGTATCAACATATTCGGCGTGCCATCCCTGCTTCATCAGGCTTTTGAAAAGCAGAAGATCTTCGTTGGCGCACATGCCGGAAGCCAGGCCGAAAATCGATCCGCCGCCATAGGCCTGTTTTGCTTGGTTCAACTTTTCCGCCACCGTACCGAGGGCTTTTTCCCAGTCAGTTTTGGCCCAATGGCCGGAAGCATCCTTGATCATGGGATGGATGAGGCGTTCTCCCCGGGTTTCCAGCGCTTCAAAGCGTCCTCTCCGGCATAACTGACCGCTGTCCGGACGATCGACATCACCCAGATGCCCGCTGTTGACTTTCAGCAGCATATTGCCGGAAACAGTCGCCGTGATCGGACATAACATGCCGCACATGGGGCAGACGGAGTTGGTCTGTGTCCATGCGGCTTTGCTGTGGCCCCTGACCGCGGAATGCGTCCGCAAACGGTTGTATATGGCGCCGGTCGGGCACATTTCCATGCATACCCCGCAATTGAAGCAGGTGGAATTTTCCCGGGTCTCATTCAGGTCAAAACTGATCAACGTCCCGGGCCCCCGGTTGGTAAAGTCGAGCACGCGAGCGCCGGTAATCTCTGTGCATCCCCGAACACAGCGGCCGCACAGGATGCACCGGTTATGATCCAACCCCATGTACTCATTGGTAATGTCCACGGGAAATTCATCAAACGCATTAAACACGGAAAGATGATCCATCTGCAGTTCGTAGGCCAGCTCCTGGAGTTCGCAGTCACCGCTTTGGGCGCAGATCATGCAGTTGTGATTGCGCTCGGCAAACAGAAATTCCAGTACCAGCCTGCGGCTCTCAATGAGTCTTTCATTTGATGTCACCACTTCCATTCCGTCCCGGGCCGGTGTTACACAACTGGCGGCAAGCTTTGGAGAACCGTCCACCTCGACCACGCACAGCCTGCATCCACCCCAGGCCGAAACCGCGGGATGATGGCAGAGGGTGGGAATATGGATGTCGTTCTGCCGGGCGGCATCCAGGATGGTCAGGCCCTTGTCTACCCAGCACTCCCTGCCGTCCAGGGTGATTCTGACTTTTTCCGTATTTGCTTCCATATGTCACCTTTTAGTAAAGAAAGTGGCGTCTTTTGATCTGACTGTCATCGAATCCGCACGGAATCACTCCTCGGTTTCCATATCGCAGCGCAGGCACCTCCGGGCTTCACTCCGGGCCTGTTCCAAAGCGTATCCCAACTCAACTTCACGGAAATCCCTGATGCGCTTTCTGGTTTCAGCTTCCGGCATTTCGGCCCGCGGCATCTCCGTGACTTCTTCATCGATTTCCACGGGAATCTCAATCTCATCGGCCGGGGGTACAAACGGTGCCTCCTCGTTTTTTTGGCGGATGGCGTCATCGATTTCCGCTGCGGCGCGGCGTCCTGCGGCAACGGCCCCGACCACGGTCGCCGGCCCGGTGACCACATCACCACCGGCAAAAACAAATGCCTCCGAAGTCTGTGTGGTGTTTCTGCCCTTTACTGAAACCAGGCCCGCCTTTGTCATTTTCAAACC
>CAZTHW010000318.1:0-2729 GCA_964613595.1 uncultured Desulfobacteraceae bacterium
GGTTTGACCGACTTGACCTTGTCGTTTAAGTGCTCCTGGATTTTCGTGAAAAGATTGGAGTAGGTCTCGGTTTCCTGCTTTTCCTCGCTCTTGTCGATTTCCAGGTCGCCTTTTTCCGCGCTCTTCAGGGGCTTGCCCTCGAATTCGGTCACGCTGGTAACCACGAACTCGTCTACCGGGTCGGTCATCAGCAGCACTTCGTAGTCCCGATCCTTTAACGCCTCCAGGTGGGGGCTGTTTAACATGGCGCTCAGGTTGTCGCCGGTGATGTAGTATATGCTTTCCTGGTCCGGCTGCATGTCCTTTACGTAATCGGAAAGCGAGCGCCACTTGTCCTCGGACTTGGTGGTCTTGTAGCGGATCAGGCGGGTGAGCCGGTCCCGGTTGTCCGCTTCTGAGTAAATGCCTTCCTTGAGTACGGCGCCGAACTCGTTGTAGAAGTTTTCATAGGTTTCGGCATCCATTTGCTCCAGTTTTTCCAGGATCTTCTTGACCAGGTTCTTTTTGATGTTGCGCACCAGGGCGTCCTGCTGGAGGATCTCCCGGCTGATGTTCAGATTCAGGTCCGGGGCGTCGACCACCCCGCGGATAAAGCGCAGGTATTCCGGCAGCAGCTCCCGGCAGGAGTCCATGATAAACACGCGCCGGCTGTAGAGCTGGACCCCGTGCTGGCGCTCCGGGTGATACAGGTCAAAGGGCGCATTGGCGGGAATGTAGAGCAGTGCCGTGTACTCGGTCACCCCTTCGAGCTTGATGTGCATGTAGGTCAGGGGCGGATTCCAGTCGTGGCTGATATGGGAGTAAAAGTCGTTGTATTCCTCCTCGGTGATCTCGCTTTTGTTTTTCGCCCAGATGGCCTTCATGGAGTTGAGCGTTTCTTCGCGGACCACCGTTTTTTTCTCCGCGCCCTCGACCGGCTGTCCCTGTTCGTCGGTTTCCTGCTCCTCGCGCTCCACGTCCATGACAACGGGATAGCGCACAAAGTCCGAGTGCCGCTTGACAATGCGCCGGATGGTCCATTCCTGGGTGTAATCCTCTTCCTCCTGGACCTTTGGCGAAAGCTGCAGGATCACGTCCGTGCCCCGGCCCGGCTTTTCGGTCTCCTCTATGGTATAGGATCCGTCACCTGCGGATTCCCATTTTGTCGCCGTTTGTTCGCCGGCCGCCCGGGTGACCACGGTGATGCGGTCTGCCACGATAAACGCGCTGTAAAAACCGACGCCGAACTGTCCGATGAGCTCCGGGCTCAGACCGTCTTCCTTTCTGGATTTCTCCAGTGCCTCCAGAAACGCGGCGGTGCCGCTTCTGGCAATGGTGCCCAGATTTTCCTTGACCTCTTCCCGGGTCATGCCGAGGCCGTTGTCTGAAACGGTCAGGGTCTGGTTTTCCTTGTCCGGGATGATCTTGATCTTGAGCTCAGTGTCGTCGCCGAGCACGTCCGGATCGCTCTGGGCTTGGAAGCTGATCTTGTCCAGGGCGTCCGAGGCGTTGGAAATCAGCTCGCGCAGGAAAATTTCCCTGTTGGAATACAGGGAGTTGATGATAATATTGAGCATCTGCTTGACTTCGGTCTGGAATTCATAGGTTTCGGTTTTCGGTGTCATAGCCGGCTCCTGTATGTTTTGCGGTTATCATGGGGATTTGCTGTTGGATTTCCAGTCATCTTCAACCAATTACAATTAGACAGCTTTTGCGTTTGTCAACCCGCGGGCCAACGAAATCATGCTTGAACTCTATGAAAACATGTCCTCTGATGCAGCCGACCTGTGCGCCCTGATCCTGAAAGCCTCCGGGATTCCGTTCCGGGTGAAGAAAACCGGGGGCGGGTGGAGTGTATGGGTGGCGCCGCGCGATTACCTGCGCGCCCGCCATGCAGTGGAGCAGTATTTCCGGGAAAACCGGCCCGCGGATTCCGGGCCCGATATCCCGGAGCCGGAACAGGCCCACGGATATGCCGGGGTGTGGGCGGCCGCCTTTCTGGCGGTGTGTTACGGGCTCGTGGCACAGACGGCATCGGTACAATCCGTATGGGAGGATTTTGGTGCGGCTGCCTGGCGGATTATCGACGGTGAGCTTTACCGGACTGTGACGGCCCTGATGCTGCATGCCGACACGGTGCACCTGCTGGGCAACATGGCCGGGATGGCCATTTTTGCAACAGCGGTCTGTCATGTCGCGGGATGGGGAACCGGAATGCTGATGATCCTGTTTGCCGGATCAGCGGGCAACCTGGTCAATGCGTTTGCCCGCCAGTCCGGGCACCTGTCCATCGGCGCATCTACTGCGGTTTTCGGCGCCATTGGCATCCTGTCCGGATACCAGTTTTTCCGGAAGCGAAACAACCCCCGGCGGAAGGCCGCCGCATGGCTGCCCCTTGGCTGCGGCCTGGCACTGCTGGGGTTTCTCGGCTCGGGTGCGCACGTGGATTTGACAGCGCACTTGTTTGGATTTTTGGTTGGCATTTTCACGGGAATCGGTTATGCCATGGCCCGGAAGGTCATCGGGCCGCTGGGCCAGGGGCTTTGCCTGGGCGTTGTTGCGGCTGCCCTGGCAGGGTCCTGGGCTGCCGGGATGTGGATGCATTATTGATGGAAGTGGTTAAGTGTTAAGTGTTAAGTTTTAAGTAAAATGCGGTGTAAATTGATTCCAAGGAAGGCCTTATTTGAGTTCTTGGGAAATTGCACTTCGTTGCCCTGACGGCGGTGCGGAAAAGCGGGTTTTCGAGCGGA
>CAZTHW010000319.1:0-2707 GCA_964613595.1 uncultured Desulfobacteraceae bacterium
AGCGTTTCAAATTTTTACACAGATCAATATTTTGCCTTTTTTAAAGGAATTAAGTCTTAATTTAGGTGAAAATTAAAGAGTCCCTATACGCCGCTGAAACACTTGAAAACAGCTTCTATCGCCGATGACACACCAGCCCAAAAGCCCGTTGCGCATCTGCCTGCTGAGCTATCGAAGCAATCCCCATTGCGGCGGGCAGGGCGTATACGTGCGCAATCTGAGCCGTGCCTTAAGCCGTCTGGGCCACAGGGTGGACGTGGTTTCCGGGCCGGAATATCCGGAAATCGACAACGGCGTCCGGCTTATCAAGCTGCCCGGCCTGGATCTCTACAACCCGGAAAACCTGTTCCGGGTACCCGAAGCCCGCGAACTGACAGACACCACAAATCTCATCGAATGGCTGGGAACATCGACCATGGGGTTTCCGGAGCCGTTTACCTTCGGCATCCGGGCCCGGCATTTCTTAAAAGTGCGGGGCGGAAATTACGACATCGTCCATGACAACCAGAGCCTGTCCTACGGCATATGGGCGATTAAGCGGAAAATGCCCACCATTGCCACCATTCACCATCCCATTACCGTGGACCGGGACGTGGCGGTGAAAACCGAATCGGCATTCTGGCGCAAACTCAAGTCCCTGCGCTGGTACTCGTTTGTTGCCATGCAAAAACAGGTCTCCCGGACCCTGTCCCGGCTGATCACGGTTTCAAGCTTCACCCGTTCCCATATCAGCCGGGAATTCGGAATTCCGGAAAGCCGGTTTTCCGTCATTCCAAACGGCATCAACACGGACCTGTTTTACCCGGTTCCCGAAATCCCCAGGGATCCCAACCGGATCATCGTTACAAACAGCGCGGACACCCCGCTGAAAGGACTGCACCACCTGCTGCCCGCAGTGGCGGATATCGCGCAAAAACGCGATATCCGGCTCATCGTGGTGGGCACGCCCAAGAAAAACGGGATGGTGGAAAAACTGGTAAAAAAACTGGGCATCGGCCACATTGTGACATTTACGGGCCGGATCTCGTATGCCGAGTTCGTGCGCCAGTATGCCCGGGCCACCATGGCGGTGGTGCCCTCGGTTTATGAAGGCTTCGGGCTGCCCGCAGGCGAAGCCATGGCATGCGGCGTACCGGTGATCAGCACCACCGGCGGGGCGTTGCCGGAGGTTGTGGGGGATGCAGGCATTCTGGTGCCGCCGGAAAATTCGGCCGCCCTGGGCAGGGCAATTACGGACCTGCTGGATCATCCGGAAAAGGCCCGGCAACTGGGGGAAGCCGGATACAGACGTGTACACCGGAATCTGACATGGACGGCAGTGGCGCAAAAAACCGTGGAGGCCTACCAGGAAACGATCCATGATTACCATAGATTATAATCGCATGCAGATAAAGGCAAAAGACCGCATCCTGGACATGGGATGCGGCATGGGGCGGCATGTGTGCGGGGCCTGTGCATATCCGGAAGTAACCGTGGCCGGCGCGGATATCAACACCAAAGACCTGGCTGCTGCCAGGGAGCAGATCCGCGTCCATGAACAATACGGCCGGCCGTATGGGGGGCAATGGGCGCTATATGCGGCAAGCATCCTGGAACTGCCGTTTGCCGACTATTTTTTCGATCATGTGATCTGCTCCGAGGTCATGGAGCATATCCATGATCATCGGCGCGCGGCCCGGGAACTCGACCGGGTGCTCAAGCCGGGCGGCACCCTGGCGGTCAGCGTGCCGCGCTATTTCCCGGAGCGCGTCTGCTGGGCGCTTTCCAGCGAATATGCCAACACCGAGGGCGGCCACGTGCGCATCTACCAGAAAAAGCAGGTCATCGGCCTGTTTGAAAGGCTGGGCCTGCACCTGCGGCATTACCACTGGGCCCACAGCCTGCATTCGCCCTACTGGTGGCTCAAGTGTCTGGCGGGTACGGACAATGATCAGGCCCCGGCGGTTGCCGCCTACCACAAGTTTCTGACGTGGGACATGATGAAAAAACCCCGCATGACCCAATTTCTCGACAGGCTGCTTAATCCGGTGCTGGGCAAAAGCCTGGTGCTTTATTTCCGGAAATCCGCCTGAGCACCCCCAGGGTTTTTGTCATGGGCAGTTCGGCAAAAAGCCCGGAAGCCAGGGCCAGCCGGTATATACGATGCGGCGCCTGCCCGCCTTGTTCTTCGGTTTGAAAAATATCGTGGATGGCCAGGTATCCCCCGGGCATCACGTGGGTGGCCCAGGCGTTGTAATCGGTAAATGCGGCCGCATCCGTATGCCCGCCGTCAATAAAGACCAGGGCAAGCGGAATCGACCACATGCGGGCAACCGCCTCTGAGGTGGAAACAATAGGGACCACGGTCTGCTCCAGCTCCGCCCGGGCCAGGGTATCGCGAAACAGGGGGAATGTGTCCACCCGCCCGGCCCTGGGGTCATAAGCTTCCGGGTCAAAATATCCCTCCCCGGGCTGCTGGTCCTCGGATCCCCGGTGGTGATCAATGGAGAAAAGAATGCCGCTGTTTTTCCGGCATCCCGCACCCAGGTAAAGGCTTGATTTCCCGCAGTAACTGCCGATTTCCAGGCAGGGACCGCGCCGGGAGGCCGAAACTGCCAGTTCATAAAGCCGGCCGCCTTCTTCCGGGTCCAGAAACCCTCTGGTATTTTCGATAATTTCCGGATCAATTTCCATTTTTAAACGCTTCGGTCACGATGGCCCGGGCCTC
>CAZTHW010000320.1:0-2696 GCA_964613595.1 uncultured Desulfobacteraceae bacterium
AATCGGGATAGTCCATTCCATGCCCGAGGCCAGGGACCGGTATACCCGGTTTTTGAAGCAAAGCATGCAAGAGGCGGATAATTTAAAGGACCTGCGCCTGGTGTTAGACTGTTCCAACGGTGCCACTTCCATGATCGCCCCCCGGGTGTTTTCCGAGCTCGGGGCCGGGGTCACGGTTTTGTCCAACCAGCCCAATGGCGTGAATATTAACGCGAATTGCGGATCCCAGCACATTGAATCGCTGCAGAAAGCCGTGAAGGATGCCGGGGCGGATGTGGGCCTTGCCTTTGACGGAGACGGAGATCGGCTGATTGCAGTGGATGAAACCGGCAGCCCGGTGACCGGGGATCACATCCTGGCGATTTGCGCCCGGCACATGAAGCAGGCCGGCGTGCTGAAAAACAACCTGGTGGTCAGCACGGTGATGAGCAATGTCGGGTTGATTAAAGCCTTTGAGCAGATGGGGATCCGGCACATGGTCACAGACGTGGGAGACCGGTACGTGCTGGACCGGATGCGCACAAGCGGCGCCGTGCTCGGCGGGGAGGACTCCGGGCACGTGATTTTCCTGGATCATCACAGTTCGGGAGACGGGATCATGACGGCCATCCGACTTCTGGAGGCCATGCACTGCGCCGGTCAATCCCTTTCATCACTGCGCGGCATCATGGATGTCTTTCCGCAGGTATTAAAAAACGTCCGGATCCGGCAAAAAACCGATATTTATCAGTTCCCGGAAATCGCCCGGGTCATTGAAAGGGTGGAATCCCACCTGGCAGACCGGGGAAGGGTGCTGGTCAGATATTCCGGCACCCAACCCCTCTGCCGCGTAATGGTTGAAGGCCCTGACCCGGATGAAACCGATCGCCTGTGCCAGGACATTGTGGACGTGGTGAGCGAAAACCTGGGCGAATAGATCCTTACCGCCGCCCGCCGAATATATAGAGCAGCATTATGAAAAGGTTGATAAAATCCAGGTATAAAGACAGCGCGCCCATGATGGCGCCTTTTCTCACAACACCGGCCTCCAGGCCCTCCGGCTGGGTCAGGGCCATGTTTTTGAGCTTCTGGGTGTCATAGGCGGTAAGCCCGACAAATACCAGCACGCCGATGTAGCTGACAATCATGGCCAGTCCCGAGCTCTGCACGAACATGTTGACCACCGAGGCGATGATAATGCCGATTAAGCCCATGAACAGAAAATTGCCCCAGGAGGTCAGATCCCGCTTCGTGGTCATGCCGTAGATGCTGCAGGTCACGAACGTGGCCGCGCAGATAAAGAAGACCGAGGCAATGGAGGTGCTGGTATAAACCAGGAATATAAAGGACAGGGTCAGCCCGTTTATTGCGGCATACAGCAGAAAAAGCGCTGTGGCGGTGGATGCCTCCATTTTCTGGATCCGCGCGCTCAAGTAAAAGACCATGCCGAGTTCGGCAATGATCAGCCCGAAAAAGACCATGGGCGCGCCGAAAATAAGCTGGTTCAGGGTCTGGTTGTGCGCGGCGAAATAGGCCACGATCCCGGTCAGCGCCAGGCCTCCGGCCATCCAGTTGTACACGCTGCGGATAAAACTGTTGACCCGTACCTGGGTTCGGGTTTCCTGGCGGGTGGTTGCGGTGTCTGCCATTGGGGCCTCCTTTATTCGATAGAGCTATATGAACGTTAATAAATGATTGCACAATCGGGATCCTTATCTGTAATAAGATAACACATCCGGCGGCGTTTTCAAGACAGATCGTTTTTAAACAGGCGTTTTTCGGTTCATGAGACGAAAACAAGTATACCAGCACCTCATTGAAGTGGCGGAAAAAACCGGCATGCGGGTTATTGAGCAGAACCTGCGCGCCACCGGGGTCAATGCGCAAAGCGGACTGTGCCGGGTAAAGGGCGAGTCGGTTTTTATCATGGACAAGAACCTGCCAGTCAATGAAAAAATTCAGGCCCTGTCTGCCTGCCTGAAACAAATGCCCCTGGAAGATATTTACATCATGCCCGCGGTCCGCGATCTGCTGGATTCGTCTGCCTGAATTTTCATTCCACTGCTGTATTGATCGCTTCGTTTTTTTAATGCCTACCTGTTTGATGGCTTCGAAAAAAGCTGTTTATCCCACCAAGCACCTTGGCTGATCGGCGTTGCGGAAAAGGAGTTTCCTCGCTCCAGGAGCCTCCTGGAGCCTCAATTTCCGCTCGGAAACCCGCTTTTCCGCACCGCCGTCAGGACAATGAAGTGCAATTTTGCAAGAGCGCAAAAAAGAATTTCATTGGAGGTCCAAAACGTTAAACTTGTTTTCTTACCCAAAATCCCCGCAGGGCAGAGACAGATTCGGGGCCATGCCCGATTATTGCTGTTTTATCTAAAAGTTTACATAATATTTCTTATCAGACGTTATAACAATTTTACGTTCCGGCCCGGGAGCAAACCATTTGATTTTGGATTGAATGATTGCCCCGGGTATGATAGTTTTACATGTTTGACAAAAAGGCGGGAAAAATCAATGTCACAACACGAGCAGACCATAACCACAGAGCGGAAAATTTTTTCCGTCTCAGAACTGACCGCCCGGATTAAATCGTTACTGGAAACATCCTATCCATTTATCTGGATTTCCGGGGAAATCTCAAATCTCCGCGTGCCTGTCTCCGGCCATTATTATTTTACGTTAAAGGATCCGGAGGCCCGGATCCAGGCGGTCAT
>CAZTHW010000321.1:0-2661 GCA_964613595.1 uncultured Desulfobacteraceae bacterium
ATTGGTATAATCCTTTACAAAATCCTTTTTTTAAAAATCTGAAACGCTCAATTTATGTGTGAATTCATATCTTACTTACCACGGACCCCGGGACGAAGCAATGCATGAAACACGCGGGCGGCAGGAAACCCAACGGCAGGCGGTTGGGGCAAAAAAAAGGCGCGGAACCAGATTGCCTGCTTTCGCGCCCGTTTTATAGAACTGGCTGAGGGTCCAGGATTCGAACCTGGGTTAACGGGGCCAGAACCCGTCGTCTTGCCACTAGACCAACCCTCAATAAGTTGTAACGATATAAAATAACAAAAAGCCCGGCGGTGTCAAGGCAATTTTTGAAAACGCGCTCATGCCTCTGCCGAGGCCTGTTCTGCCATAAACGAAACAGCCAGGTTGAGCCGGGCAACGGTTTCCTCGCGGCCCAACACCTCGATCATTTCAAAAATCCCCGGGCTCACGGTTTTGCCGGAAAGGGCCAGGCGCACGGGCTGAGCGATCTTGCCGAACTTAAGATCATGGGTTTCCATGACCTGCGTGAAAGCCGCCTCCAGCTGCTTTTTTTCAAACGGCGCGGTTTTTCCCAGGGCTTGTGTCAGCTCGCGCAGGGGGTCGATCAAGCCGGGCTTGAAAAACTTTTTCACCCCTTTTTCCTCGTAGGTCTCCGGGGGCCTGAAATAGAATTCCGCGCCGTCGGCCATCTCCACAAAGGTCTTGCTGCGGGGCTTCAATGTTTGAATCACCCTGCAAAGGTATTGGTTTTCTTCGGCCTCAATGCCCCGCTGCCGCAGAAACGGGACCAAATGGGGCGCCAGGTCCTTTTCCGCGGCGTTTCGGATATGCTCGGCGTTTAAGGCCAGCAGTTTTTCCGGGTTAAACACCCCGGCGGAACGCCCGATGTGGGTGATGTCAAACTTTTCGATCAGCTCGTCCCGGGTGAAAAACTCCTGGTCCCCGTGGGACCAGCCCAGGCGCACCAGGTAATTCAAAAGTGCGTCCGGATAATACCCCATGTCGCGATAGGCGGTGACCGACATGGCCCCGTGCCGCTTGCTCAGCCGGGCCTTGTCATGGCCCAGCACCATGGGTACGTGGCCGAAATCCGGCACCTGCGCCTCCAGTGCGCGGTAGAGCAGGATCTGCTTGGGGGTGTTGCTGATATGGTCATCGCCCCGGATGATGGTGTTCACTCCCATTGTGATGTCATCGACCACCACTGCCAGGTTGTATATGGGCATGCCGTCGCCCCGCTGGATAATAAAATCATCGAGTTCCGAATTGGGCCAGACGATATTGCCCCTTATTTTGTCTTCAACGACCGTGTTTCCCATCCGCGGGGATTTAAACCGCACCACAGCCCCGGGCTGCGGGGGAAGGTTTTTTTCCCGGCAGGTGCCGTCGTATCCGGGATTGGCGCCGGTTTCCCTGGCTTTGCGGCGCATCTCCTCGACTTGCTCCTTCGAGCAGGTGCAGTAATAGGCGCTGCCGGTATCAATGAGCTGCTGGATATATTGCTTATATACATCCAGGCGGGCGGACTGGTAATAAGGGCCCTCATCCCAGTTAATGCCCAGCCAGTTCAACGCATCGAAAATGGCATCCACGTACTGCTGAGTGGAACGCTCCGCGTCCGTATCCTCGAAGCGGAGAATGAACCTGCCGCTGTTCTGCCGGGCATACAGCCAGTTAAAAAGGGCGGTGCGGGCGCCCCCGATATGAAGGTACCCGGTCGGGCTGGGGGGAAAGCGGGTGATGATCGGATCCATTTTGACTATCCTGTATATTCCTGTTATTTTAACCTTGCTTTTTACCTGCAAGGCGCTGCTGTGTAAAAAACTTAAAAACAGGTTACCATAACCAACACGCGCGGTAAAATCAAGGACGCTTTTAAAAGCCGTCCTGAAATCCCTTGACAACATACGGATTTTAACATACTAGACGTAATAACCTTTTTTGGCTGGCTTCTTAAAAATTAAAATAAATTTCAAATAGTTGGGAGAGAATCAAAATGGCCGTACCCAAGCATAAAGTATCTAAATCCAAGCGGGACAAGCGCCGGACCCACCAGAAAGCCGAGTCACCGGGACTGACCCGGTGCACCCAGTGCGGCGAAACTGTCATGTCCCACCGGGCATGCCCGGAATGCGGGCATTACCGGGGCCGCAGCGTCTTGAACATAGAGGAATAGTTTTTCACGCCGGCGCATCTCATGCGCACGTCCGAATTATGGCCACTTTCAACAGGCATCCGGAATGCGGACAAAAGGCGTGTGCGGGCTGCAACCAGGTAAGGCGGCGGTATTTGCGCATAGATATTGAGGAGTTGCACTCATGAACATTGAAGATAAAGTCAAAAAGCTGATTGCGGAAAAACTCGAGGTTGACCCGGGCGACGTGGTCCCCAGGGCTTCGCTCATCGACGACCTGGGCGCAGACTCCCTTGCCATCGTGGAGATGATCATGACCATGGAAGAGGAGTTTGACATCGAGGTGCCCGATGACGACGCAGAAAAGCTTCGAACCGTGGAAGACGCCATCAAATATATCCAGAAAAAAACCGAATCATAGCATTTGGAAGTATTCCCCCCGGGCCTTGCCCGGGACCGAGCATTGCAAATAACTTTTTGCCGCATGCTGAAAAGCTTTGATTTTATTTTTTGAACCTTTAACG
>CAZTHW010000322.1:0-2659 GCA_964613595.1 uncultured Desulfobacteraceae bacterium
GTCCTGGAGCAGGCAGTGGCCCCCTTCATCGCAAACCGGGCAGTCGTGGGGGTGGTTAACCATAAGCCATTCGATCACGCTTCTGCGGAAATCTGCGGCCTCCGGGTCCGTGGTGGAAACCTTCATGCCGTCTTGCGCATCGATCATACAACTCATCTGCACCCCGTCCACCGGCCCTTCCAGGAACTTGACCGCGCATACCCGGCAGGCGCCTACGGCTCCCAGGGCATGGTGAAAACAGAATCGCGGAATGCAGATACCCAGCTTTTCAGCGGCCTCGATGACCTTGGTGCCTTCCGGCACTTCAATTTCACGGTTGTCGATGATCAGCTTCGGCATAATGGCTATCCGGATGATATTTCAGAACCACAAAGGGCACGAAGAACACGAAGGGAAAAATATAAGAAATAAGAAAAAACCTTCGTGCGCTTCGCGTGCTTCGTGGTGATCATTTTGTTGCCTCGTCGATTGCCCCCCGGGTTTCAAACGGACATCGTCCGGTTTCAATGTGCTCCCGGACTTCGTCTTCAAAATACGTGATCAGGCTTTCCACCGGTGCGGCTGCACCCGGGGCAAATGCGCAGTACGCAAGCGCCATCTGCCCGGCCATCTCCCGGAGCATGGGGACAAATTCCGCCCTGCCCTGCCCGTTTTCAATGCGCCGGAGCAGATCGTGCATGTACGGCAGCCCCTCCCGGCACGGGGTGCACCAGCCGCAGGATTCCCGTGCAAAAAACGCAAGCAGATTCACGGTGGCACCCACCAGGCAGGCGGAATGGTCAAACACCATGACCGCGGCCGTGCCCAGGCGGAATCCGGCATCAGACAGGCTCTGGTATCCCATCTCCTGGTGATACATGGATTCGGGCATATACCCGGTGGAGGCCCCGCCGGGCAGGCATGCCTTGAACCGTCCGTTGCCCGCCATGCCGCCGGCATGGATCTCGATGATCTCGGACAGGGCCGTGCCCATGGGCAGTTCATAGCACCCGGGCCGCCGGACCCGCCCCGAGACGGAAAAAATCTTGGTGCCGGCCTCATCCGGGTCTGCCGCCAGGTTCCGGAACCACTCGGCCCCGTTTTGCACCACGTGGGGCACAAAGCACAGGGTTTCCACGTTTTGTACCACCGTGGGAAGCTGCCACAATCCCCTGACCGTGGGATAAGGCGGCGGCTTGCGCGGATTGGGCCGTTTGCCTTCCAGGGCGTTTAACAAAGCCGTGCCCTCGCCGCAGATATAACGGCCGCCGCTTCTGTGGACCACGATGTCAAAATCAAACCCGGAACTGAAAATATTTTTTCCAAGCAAGCCGTGTTCCCGGGCCAGGGCGGCTTCCCGTTCCAGGATCCGGGCGGCGTTTTCGTACTCCGGCCGGATAAATATGATGCCGTGTTCGGCGCGAACGGAAAACGCGGCCAGAAGCATCCCCTCGATGAGCAGGTGCGGGCTGGTATGGATCAGCACCCGGTCCTTGAAGGTGCCCGGCTCCATTTCATCGGCGTTGCAGACCAGGTACCGCGGAAACGGCGCATCTTCTGCAACGGTGGAGAGCTTCACCCCCATGGGAAAGGCCGCACCCCCGCGCCCCAGCAGGCCGGCGGCTTCCAGCACCTCCTGCACATCAGCCGGGCGCCCGGTCTGCAGCATTTCCCCGGCGGCCGAATACCCGCCGGATGCCCGGTATTCGGCCAGGTCCAGGATGCGATCAGGTTTCCGGTTTTTCAGCAGTACCCGGGAATCCATTTACGCCGGCTCCTCGTGTTCGAATCGGGCCAGGATGTCATCGATTCTTTCCCGGCTCAGGTGCCCGTAGACCTTTCTGTTGATCATCATGGCCGGGCTCCGGTCACAATACCCCAGGCAGCAGGCCGGCAGCAGGGTGAATTTGCCATCTGCCGTGGTCTGACCCGGTGCAATGCCAAGTTTCCGGCAGATATAATCCATCAGGGATTCGGATCCGTCCAGCCAGCAGATTACGCTGTCGCAGACGTGAATTACGTTTTGCCCGACAGGCTCGCGGTATATGAATGTGTAAAACGTGGCGATTTCCTCGATTTCCAAGGGATGCATCTTCAGCATGGCTGCGGCCGCCTCCAGGGCCGTATCAGACAGGTATCCTGCGGCCTCCTGAAAGGCCAGCATCACATCCACGGCCAGCTCCTGCGGATGATCCGCGGCCGCGATCTGCTTTTCCAGTTCAGCTCGGATTTGTTCGGCCAGCATGGTGAAGCTCCTTTATCGATCCAGGTCCGGCAGCGTATAATCCGTTGAGCCCAGTACCGCCACCAGGTCGGCCAGGCTCTCGCCCCGGGTCATCTGCTCAAAAACCTGCACGTTGGTAAAGCTCGGCCCGCGCACCCGCATGCGGTAGGCCGCCCCCAGTCCGTCGCTGACAACATAATAGCCCTGTTCGCCCCGGGGAATCTCGCAGGCCGCATACGACTCACCCCGCGGCATCCGGGGCCCCCGGGTGACATTGACAAAATGATGGATCAGGCTTTCAATGTCATTTAACATGTCTTTGCGCTCAGGCACGCAGTACCGGTAATCGGCCATAACGTACCTGCCTTCGGGCATGGCGTCCATGACCTGGCGAATAATCCGTAAGCTCTGGCGGCATTCCTCGATGCGCATCTTGTAGCGGGCCCAGTTGTCCCC
>CAZTHW010000323.1:0-2654 GCA_964613595.1 uncultured Desulfobacteraceae bacterium
CAGGACTTCCGCGTCGGTTTTCAGCCCCCGCCGGACCCGCTGGTCAAATGCCATGATATCGGTTTCATCAAAGCCCTTGTCCAGGCTCAGCATGGCAACGGAATGGGCAATGGTTTCAAATTTCTCAAGCGGGGCCGAGCCCACCCGGGCCGTGGGAGAATCTGATACGGCCAGTTCCGGAAACCGGTTTTCCAGCTCAATGAGCTCCTGCATCATCCGGTCGTATTGCGCATCCGATACTTCCGGATCATCGAGTACGAAATACCGGTAATCGTGATACTCGAGCTGCTGCCTGAGATATTCGGCGCGCTTTCGGGTGCTGTCATCCGGGGTGGCGTTCATGGCCGGTTTATTCCATGGGATTTACGTGTTCTGCCAGCTCGTCTTTGACCTCGTCGATGATTTCGTGAAGCCAGAGCAGGTCTTCCATGGACAGGCGGCCCGCCTTGGCCGGCGCACGGTCGGTGCCGTCTTTTTTCTTTAAAATCCGGGGGCCGATCTGTACCTTGGGCTCGCCTTCCCCGTATTGGTTAATGGAAACGATCAAACCGGTTTCCTCGTTTTTCCATTGCTTGATCAGTTTGTCCTTTTCCGGATCATAGCCTGCCATGAGTACCTCCTGGTCCTTAACTTCAGTTTTAACCACGAAGATCACGAAGCACGCGAAGAACAAATCCGAAACAAAACTTCGTGGTCTTCGTGTGCTTCGCGGTGAAAATTCATGGTTCATTTGAACATGCGGATGTTACCGCTTATGTGGAAATCCTGGAAAAATCCGCCAACCGGTCAAACAGGTCGGAAATCTGTTTTAACAGGGCCAGGCGGTTTTTCCGGAGCACCGGATCCTCGGCCATGACCAGCACGGTATCAAAAAATGCATCCACCTGCGGTTTTAATCCGCCGATCTCCGTAAAGGCCGCATCAATTTCCTGTTGTTCCAAATGGCGCAAAACGCTTTCCCGGGCCCGGAGGGCGGATTCATGCAGCGCGGTTTCGGCCGGATCCGCAAACAGGTCCGGATTCACCTTTGAATCGGCCGTGTCTGCCGGATCCGCCTTGCGGATGATATTGACCACCCGCTTGAACCCCACTGCCAGGGAGTCAAAATCCGGGGCGGATTTCATGCGGTGCAGGGCACCGGCCCGTCGCCAGACATCGCAGATATTGTCTGCAGAGGCGGATATGGCCGCGGCGGTCAAATCCCGGGGAATGCCCGAGTCCTCGAGCAAGTAGGCCATCCGGCTCTGCATAAACGCGAAAACCGCATCAGCCTTGTCATCCAGCTCCCGGCCGGACAGGCCGAACATCTCCATGCCGGCGTGGATGATCCCGGCCAGGGAAAACTCCAACTCCCGGTCAAGCGCGGTCTGAATAATTCCGATTGCCTGGCGGCGCAGGGCATAGGGGTCCGACGCCCCGGTGGGCACCAGGCCCACGTAATAGCAACCGCAAATGGTATCGATCTTGTCCGCGATGGAAAGAATAGCGCCCGTGATAGTGGCCGGCAGCGGTCCGCCGGAATAAGCCGGCCGGTAGTGTTCTTCAATGGCATTGGCCACCGCGTCGGGCTCATTTGCCGTCTGCGCGTAAATCCGGCCCATGGTGCCCTGAAGCTTAGGAAATTCAATTACCACATGACTGACCAGATCCGTTTTGCACAGCATTGCCGCCCGATCCACCCGGGCCGGGACATCCCCGCCGAGGTCCAGCTCGCGGCACAGTCTTTCGCCCAGCTTCCGAATGCGCAGGGTCTTGTCGTGGACCGAACCCAGCTCAGCCTGGAACACCACCGATTTCAGGGATTCCATGCGCTCATCCGGCGAAATGTTCAGATCGGTCCGATAAAAAAACCGGGCGTCTTCCAGGCGCGCCTTGAGTACCCGCTCATGGCCCGCGGCCACCACGCGCATATCCCGGGCACGGGTATTGTTCACGGCGATAAAATACGGCATGATCGCATTCTGGCCGTCCACGACCGCAAAATAGCGCTGATGCTCCCGCATGGCTGTAACAAGGACTTCCCTGGGCAGTTCCAGGAATTTTTCCTCAAAACGGCCCAGCACCACCTCGGGGTATTCCACCAGGTTGGTGTTGGTCTCCACCAGCCCGTCATCTTCAAGGATATATCCGCCCGCCTGTCCGACCACCCGCTTCATGCGATCCTGCATCACGGACCGGCGCTGCTCCATGTCAGCCAGCACGTAAGCTTCTGCCAGGGCATCCAGGTAATCCTCAGATGCGGCCAGACGGATTTTGCCCGGTCGCATGAACCGGTGGCCGAAAGTGTGGCGGCCGCTTCTGGTATCCCCGAAGGCAAAAGAAATCGCCCGGTCCCCGAGCAGTGCGACAATGGAATGCACCGGGCGGGCAAATGCGGTGCGCAGCTCGCCCCATCTCATGGTTTTGGGAAACGGAATGGCGCCGATGAGATCAGGGAGCACCTCGCGCAGCACGCCCGCGGCAGCCCGCCCCCGGTCGGTTTTCCGGATGCTGACATACCGGCCTTTTTCGGTTTCCTTTAATTTCAGCCGGTTTACGGAAACCCCGGCCTTTTCGGCAAATTTTCGGGCCGCCTTGGTGGGCCGGCCGTTATCGTCAAATGCCACCCGCTCCGGCGGCCCCATCAATTGGTGGGTAACCGGGCTCTGGCGCTC
>CAZTHW010000324.1:0-2631 GCA_964613595.1 uncultured Desulfobacteraceae bacterium
GAGCAGCCCCCCTGCGTGTTCTTCTCCCATGCCGCTCATGTCAAGGGCGGGGACATGGAATGCCGGACCTGTCACGGCGATATCGGACAATCCACCTCCCTGCGCGCGTACCAGGAAAACCGGATAACCGGATACAGCCGGGATATCTGGGGCTACAGCATGCTCAGGCTCGGCGAGGCGAAACACGGCGGCCGGCATAAAATGAACGATTGTGCGGAATGCCACTTAAAAGAAACCGGCAGCAAAGGCGACTGCTTCCAGTGTCATAAATAACTGGCGGCCTTTGGGATATACGAAACAATGCACGCGATGTTGATATATTAACAAGGGGTAAATTCATGAAAATCGATCGCAGATGTTTCTTATCACTCGTCATCGGGGGGGCTGTAGGAACAACCCTGACACCGGTGCCCTGGAAACTCACAGACGACATCGCCATCTGGACGCAGAACTGGCCCTGGACGCCGACACCTGAAAAGGGACCGAGCATATACAAAAAATCGGTCTGCACCCTGTGCAACGGCGGATGCGGCATCAACGTGCGCACGGTCAAGGGACAGGCGAAAAAAATCGAAGGCCAGGCGGATTACCCGGTCAACCGGGGCAGCCTTTGCCCCATGGGCATATCCGCCACCCAGCATCTCTACGGGCCATCGCGCATCCAGTCGCCCATGAAGCGCACCGGAGAGCGCGGACAGGGAAAGTGGGAAAAAATTTCCTGGAAGGAAGCCATCTCCACCGTGTCGGAAAAACTGGCAGAACTGCGGAGCCGGAAAAAACCGCATACCGTGGCCTGCATCGGGCCATCCGACCGGGGCACCGTACCGTACCTGCTCCAGCGGTTTTTAACCGCTTACGGGTCTCCCAATTTCATCCGGACGCCGTCTTCCTTTGACCCCCAGGAACAGGCGCTCTACCTGACCCAGGGAAGGCACGGTACCATCGGTTATGACCTGGCAAACGCGGGATTCATCCTGAGCTTCGGCTGCGCCCTGATGGACGGCTGGGGCACGGCCGGCCAGATGCTTTCGGCATATGCCGATTTCAAACAAAAGAACAAGCTTGTCCAGGTGGAACCGCGCCTTTCAGATACCGCAGCCCTTGCCAGTCAATGGGTTGCGGCCAAACCGGGAACCGAAGCCGCGCTTGCGCTGGGGCTGGCTCACGTGATTGTCCGGGATAATTTGTATAACAAGAATTTCGTGGACAATTACGCCTTTGGTTTCGAAGACTGGGAAGATGAAAACGGCTCTGTGCACCAGGGATACAAAAGCCTGCTCAAGAACTACCCACCCAAAAAGGTGGCCGCAATTACCGGAATTGACATAGGCACGATTGAATCACTGGCCCGTAAATTTGCCCGTGCCAAGCATCCCGTGGCCATCTGCGGCCGGGGCAGCGGCATGGTGCCCGGCGGCCTGGATGAAGCCCTGGCGGTATTTGCCTTAAACGCGCTGGTGGGCAATATCAACCAGCCCGGCGGCGTGACAGCCATACCAGAGCCCGATTACTGGCCGGAAATGCAAAGAGACAAGACCGCTTCCAACGGGATGCAGCAGCCCCGGGTTGACGGCGCAGAATCCGACCGGTTCCCCAATACCCGGTATCTGCTCAACCGGGTACCCGAAGCCATCAACAGCGCCAAGGGCGAATCCCCCATACAGGCACTGCTCGTGGCCGGGGGCAACCCCCTGTACACAATGGCCGACACAGAGACGGCCAAAAAGGCATTTGATAAGATCCCTTTCATTGCCAGTTTTTCCACGTACATGGATGAAACCGCGGAATATGCTGACATCCTCCTGCCCAACCATTATTTCCTGGAACGTTACGAGGATGTCCCCACGCCCGCGGGCGCGCCCACCCGGGTCATCGGCCTGACCCGCCCGGTTGTCGAACCCCGTCATGACACGCGGCATATCGGGGATACCCTCATCAATATTGCCGGTTCCCTGGGCGGTTTTATTGAAAACGCCTTTCCGTGGAAAGATTACGAGGCGTTTTTAAAGCAAACGCTTACCAAGCAATGGGACAGCCTTGAAAAACAAGGATACTGGGTGGATCCGGAATTTATGCCCCCGGCCTGGGCAAAGGCCTTTCAAACGCCTTCCGGCAAGTACGAATTTTATCCCAGCCAGCGCAGCAATCCCTCCGGTAAGGACGCAGACGCCCTGCCCGGATTCCGGCAGGTGGAACTGCCCGGAGACCCGGAGAAGATGCCGCTTACGCTCATGCCTTATGCATCCGCGCGGATTGCCGGGGGCGCGGTGGCCAATCCGCCCTTTATGACCAAGACCGTGGATGCCAACGTGATCAAAGACGGGGACGTGTTCGTGGAAATCAACCCGCAGACGGCAAAAAAACACGGTTTCTCCGAAGGCGATGCCGCTGTGCTCAAAACGCCCGCCGGCAAGGCCAGGGTGCGCATTCACCTGTTTGAAGGGCTCATGCCGGGCTTGGTGGCCATGCCTGCCGGCCTCGATCATACGGCATTCAGCGATTACATTGCCGGCAAGGGCGCCAATGTCAATGCGCTCCTTACAGACGTGAGCGATCCCGGCTCCGGCCTGAATGCCGGCTGGGGAAGCCGGGCGTCGCTGGTCAAAGCATAATACCGCATCATCCTTGACA
>CAZTHW010000325.1:0-2609 GCA_964613595.1 uncultured Desulfobacteraceae bacterium
GTTTGACGACCTGCTGTTCTTCTGTGTCGATTTCCAGCCGGGATGCCTGCTCCAGGTAATCCAGGGCGGTTTCAAGGCCGCTTTGCGTCTGTTTTTCAGCGGCCACGCCGGCCTGGTAGAACAGCTTTAAATACTCGATGCGGTGCAGTCGCTGTTTTACCCGGCTGCGCTGCTTTTGTGTCACAGCGAATTGTTCCGCCTTTTCCAGGTAATCGCGGATGGCCCGGAAATCCGGAAGATCGGCTGCCTGGCTCAGGGACTCGGCCTTTTCCATGTAATAGGTATATGCATGGCTCAGGGCCTGCTCTCTGGAATAGGTATCCCGGATTTCTGCCGGCCCCTCTGCCCCCTGCAGAACGGCGATTCTGGTTTTTCCCGCGGGCGAGAAATCCCCCCGCCAGATTTCAAGAGCGGTGTTGGTTTGCTTGAGGTAGTAGCTGTCCATGTTTTGAATGCTTGCGCCAATGAGCAGCACAAATATCAGTGCAAGCGCACCGATTAGCACCATCATTGCCCGGCTGACAGGCAGCTCTCTTTTACCCCCGCCGCTGCCGCCTCCTCCGGAAGGGCCCGTCGGACCGTAAGGCTCAGGCGGTTTTCCGTCGCCTGCGGGTTTGTCTTGTTCTTTTTCGGGCGCCGGTTTCCGGGCGGCATCGGTTTTGCCTGCGGCCTCGGCTTCAGGCCCCGGTTTTTCGGTTTCCGGTTCCGGTGGCGCCGTTGGCTCAGCAGGCAGTTCTTCGGAGGTTTTCTCCGGTTTTGGTGCTCTTTCCGCCGGTTCCGCGGGTGTCCCGGCAGGAGCTGGATCTGCCCCGGATTCCGGTGCGGCCGCCGCCGGGGATTCGGCCTGGACTGCTGTGGATTCTTCGGTTTTTACCGAGATGGCGGCTTCTTTGTCCTTTTGCACATCATCGGTATCAGCTTCGGGTTGTGCTAGTGCGGATTCGGGTTCGGGCGTGCTCAGATCGATTGGTTTTAACAGCAGTTCCCGGATTTTTTTACCCGCCTCAACTCCGTAGTCATCGGTAATGGCCGGGGCGGCATGTTTTTCTTCCGAATCCGCGATCTTTTCCGGCACAAAAGGGTGTTCCGGCTGCCACGTGTCGAATTTTTTCTTGCGCAGCGTTTTCAAACTCGGTTTTTTTGCGGTCTTTTTCGGGGTGCTGGTTTTTTTTGCGGTTGTTTTCTTGGTGGTTTTGCTTTTTGCAGATGCGGCTGCGGTCTTTTTCCGGGCGTCTTTTTTGTTCGTCCCGGTATCTTTTTTGCCTGTCCCGGCGCTTTTTTTACCCGTGCTGCTGTTTTTTTTCTTATCCGTTGATTGCGTCAGGCTTTTTTTTCCCATATCAACAACTCCTTTGTTGACTGCGGTGGCATATTCTGCATAAATCGATGTCCGTTGAGAAACCACTGGTTTTCGCAATTTCCGGATGGACACCGGCGGATGAAATTCTTATAATCCCGATAATTAACCACAAACTATATATCGAAAACAATTTTTTTGTAAATATTTTTTTCCGGCTTCCCTGCCTCCGGTATTGTGGCGGATCCAGGGCTGAATGCAGCCCAAACGACAAGGAACCATGACAATTGACAACCGCATCCCTGCACGAAAAGCAGACACACCTTAAAAAAGTGCTTGCCGCTTATCATGGCGTAGCAGTGGCATACTCAGGGGGTATTGACAGTACCCTGCTGCTGGCCGAGGCCAAGGAAATGCTCCAGGGCGATGTGCTGGCATTAACGGCCGTATCCCGGCTTCAGCCCAGATGGGAGGTGGATGAAGCCATCAAGCTGACCCGGACCCTCGGTGTGACCCATGAACTGGTACGCACCGGAGCCCTGTCTGTTCCGGCCTTTACGGCCAACTCCCAGGATCGGTGCTATGTTTGCAAAAAGATTTTGTTTTCAGACATGCTTGCCCGTGCCCGGGAACTGGGCTATACCTGCATGATCCACGGGGCCAACGTCGATGACATGGGCGATTACCGGCCGGGGATGCAGGCGGCCGAGGAAATGTCCGTGTTGGCGCCCTTGAAGGAGGCTGGTTTTACCAAGGCCGATATTCGGGAACTTGCCCGGCAAAAGGAGCTGCCCAACTGGAACAGGCCGGCGGCGGCCTGTCTTGCCACCCGGCTTCCCTATAACATGGAAATCACCCGGGAGCGCCTGGAAATGGTGGAAGGTGCGGAAAACGTGCTCATGGCGCTGGGGTTTTTCGGATTCCGGGTCCGGCACCTGGGCGATACCGCCCGGATCGAGGTCCGGCCGGCGGATTTTGTCCGCCTGATCAAGCCGGAACGGCGGCTCAAGATTATCCAGGAATTGCGCAACATGGGCTTTACCTATGTCACCCTGGATCTGGAAGGATACAGTTCCGGCCGGATGAATAGGTCAATCGGGACGTAAGGCCCTGCCTGCCCGGCCTGTGGGAAGCGCAGTAATGCGGGCGGGCATATCAGGGTTTATTTGTCGCCGCTCCGGGCCGGTCCGGCTTTGAGGTCTTCCTGCTCCCGGATCATCTTTTCCCGCACCATTTCGGCGGCTTCTTCCGGGTTCAGGTGCGCAAATTCCTCATAAGGGATTTCCGGCATGACGCGGATGCGGATGTCGTG
>CAZTHW010000326.1:0-2601 GCA_964613595.1 uncultured Desulfobacteraceae bacterium
TTGCAATGAATTTGCGCTCCCGGAGTTTGTGAAGAGTGCTGCACGCGGGTTAACCGTAGGCTTTCATGCCTGCCCGAAGAGCGCCTTCAATGGTCCCGTCCAGTTTATCCGCTCCCGGGAAAAAATTTTCCTCTTCGTCGTAGTCGTCTGCACTGTACTTGTATATCGCAAATCCCCAGTCACTTAAGTCACCGGTGTATTCGAGCCGAAAAACCGGTGACGGCCCCATGCCGTCGTCGCGGTCCACATAAACATAGCAGCCCTGAAAACGAACATGGTAAGCCTTGCCCGAGCCGTTAATTTCATCATTGTTAAAATCCTCAACTGCCTGCTCAACTGCCTGCCGGACAAATGCAGGTATGTCTTTGACATCCATATCCTGTATAGCACCTTTCTGAATTCCGTAGCAGTCTTATAACCCGTCCCCGGGGTCCGAATGCTATTTTTCTAAGACAATAGCGCCTGGCGCGCATTCATCAGCAGCCCTCTTTACGCTTTCTTCATATTCAGCCGGAACTGTTTCTTCCCTGACGATGCCTATCATCTGATCATCATCGTAATCGAATATTTCGGGACACACCTTGTGGCAATTGCCGTCTCCCATACAAAGATCATAGTCGATTCTAACCTTCATGTCATTTCCCCCGATGGATTCCCTGTTTTTAAATGTAAATGCCGGTATGCCTTAGCCTGTAAGAAACCCCCGAACGATTGGACCAGGCTTTAAACAAAAACAACACCTTATTTGAACCTAAATTGAGCGTTTCAGATTTTTAAAAACAGGATTTTGTACTTGAAAATGGCTCAATTTAGGTTGAATTGTACTTCCTTAAAAAATAACCCCGCATGCCGATCTTGTCGATCAAACTGCACTACAGGGAAGCAGACAGGCTGTTCCGGAAAAGTTAAGATCTTTCCGTACAACACGGCGGGATTTGCAGTTGGGGCACCTGAGGGAGAATCTATCTTCAGTGACCAGAGATCGGAAATGCGCCGGGCACCCCTCCGATAATTTCGAGACGTCGAATCCCTGAATCCTAACATTTCACGTCTGACAGTAACTGCCCGAGGTTCATTTTTCCCACATCCGAAACAGCCAACTCCGCACCCTCGGCGATATCAATAAGCTCGCCTGGCCACGCCTCATAGAACACCTCTGCAAGATTCAGGATATCACGCTTGGGCAGAGGATTCCGGCTTGACGCAATGGCTCTTTTGCTGGCCGGATCCACCCTGCGGCCAAGAATGTTTTCCAGCTCCGCCTGCATCCGCACCAGGTAAAAAAAACACGAAACTTTCAAAACTTAAGTCTCGCAGCAATTGGAGAAAAATCCGCTTTCCGAACGGAAGCTATTTCAGCCCGATATCCCAGTTCCACTTGCCGGGGCGTTTTTTCATTTTAATTCCGGCGGGCAGGGGCTCGCGCATGTGCACGAACATGCTGTAGCCCAGGTTTCTAAGGGTTTCGGCATGCGCGGTAAGGTCTACTGCCCAGTCCGGGTAGACCCAGTAATTGTCATCGCTCCGGCTCACCCAGGCGAACTCGCCCCTCGGACTTTTAAACAGGCGTTCCTGTGCCAGGGTATCGGAGACCGTGCGGGATATGCACAGCGGCCAGTTGCCGTATATCACCGCGCCCAGGGCCAGCGGGGTTCTTGCCGGCAGGCGGGTGAAATCCTTCTTCCCCAGCTCCGGGCTGACGATCACGCCGGAAAATCCCAGGGCGGCAAGGTTTTCCATGGCAAGCTCATTGGTGATATTGCAAAACGGCCCGGCCCATGCAGTCACCTTTTTCCCGGGCTGGAAAAAAATCATCTGCCAGGGCGCGTTTAATACGAACCGCTTGAACCCCTTGTCCAGCGCACGTTCGATGACAGTGACGATTTTTTCTTCTTCATCCGGCCAGATCACCGGCGGCAGCCACCACCAAATGCGCGAAGACAGCGGCATTGCCGCGGGGTTGATTTCCGGGGAAAGCCAGATTCCGATATCCGTGCCGGACTCCATTTCTTCGGGTGGTGTCCGCATCACGTGCATTTCCGCGTAAGAATGCCGGTGCAGGGTCTTTTGCGGCAGAGCCGGCTTGAAGCGGGAGGCGGGGATCTTTTTATCGGAAACGGTTTCAAGCTGATCGGAGAACTTTTTCATCTCCGCGGCCAGCTCCGGTTCCCTGCGGTCGATTAAAAACACGGGCGTGCCGTTTGCCGGCCGCTCCTTTTCCCCGAGGATCATGTAAAACCGGCCCTTTTTGGGCACGGACTTGGGCATCCGCATCACCCGGTGCCAAGATTCATCCTCGTAGCCGATTCGCAGCAGATCCCCGGACAAAAGATCATCCCTGGGCTCCAGGTACGGCTTGTTTTTAGTACCCCGGATCCGCCCCATCATCTTGCCCGAACCGGTCTGCGTGTCGGTGTCAACGGGGTTGTACACGCGCTGGGGCAGAAACCGGTAATGGGTCGCATTGCGGCCCAGGGCATTTTCAAGCAGGGACAGCGCGGTCTTTTTTGCCTGGCTGTCCTCCGGGTAATCGCGCAGCAGTTTGTATGCCGCCGTGGTATAATAGACGTAATGGGGGCCCTTTTTTCGGCCCTCGATTTT
>CAZTHW010000327.1:0-2581 GCA_964613595.1 uncultured Desulfobacteraceae bacterium
CGTCTGCATCTTCCTTGTATCTGCGACAAACTTGAAAATCGCTCAATTTAGGTATTATTAATCCAGGCTGCCGGTTCTGTCAAGCAATTGCGCCCGGCCTCTGTTTCTGATACCTAAATTGAAAATCGCTCAAGTTAGGTGATATAAATGCTGCGTAATATTGTCCAGGCAAATGAAAGCCTGCCGCAAAGGTCACGCAGACAACAAAACACATCCGGTAAATACAACAAGGCCACCGCCCATGAAACAGGATGAAATGATACTCAAGACCGTCAAGGAAATCGTGGTGAAGTTCATCGAGATGGGCAACATCTCCCCGACCAGTTTCCACGATCACTTCAAAAACATTTACGCCACCGTGGAAAAATCGGTCAAAGAAGACAAAAACCAAAGCAGCGGGGCAGACAACAGCCGGCAGTGAGCGGGGGCGGTTCAATGGACCGCTGCCCAGTCCCGGCCCACAGACACGTTGACCTTAAGGGGCACGGCCAGATCGGCGATGCCTTCCATGATTCCCCGGACCAGTTCCTGCAGCGCGCCCACTTCATCTTCCGGGACTTCAAAAACCAACTCGTCATGTACCGTGAGCAGCATGGCGGACTTGAACCCCTTTTCGCACAATGCCGTATCCACCCGGATCATGGCCATTTTCAACAGATCCGCCGCAGTTCCCTGAATGGGTGTATTCACTGCGGCACGTTCCGCGATCCCCCTCATATTGGCATTTTTACTGTTAATATCCGGAATATAGCGAATCCGCCCGAATTCCGTGCTGACCCGTCCGTCCTGGCGAGCCTGTTCAATTGTCTGGTCAATAAACGCCTTAACCCCGCGATACCGGTCGAAATAGTGGTCGATATACGTGCGCGCCATTTTCTGGGTAATGCCCAGTTCCTTGGAAAGCGAATACGGCCCCATGCCGTAGATGATGCCGAAATTGATCGTCTTGGCCTGCTGCCGGAGCTCATCGGAAACACCCGCGGCATCGGTCATAAACACCTCTGCCGCGGTCCGGGCGTGGATATCCTCATTGTTTGCAAACGCCTCGATCAGGATTTCATCCTGCGAATAATGGGCCAGCAGGCGAAGCTCAATCTGGGAATAGTCTGCTGCAACGAAATGCCAGCCTTGTTTCGGGATAAAGGCCCGGCGCACGTCCTTGCCCGCTTCGGTGCGGATGGGGATGTTCTGGAGATTGGGGTTTGAGCTGCTCAACCGGCCCGTTGCGGTCACGGTCTGGTTAAACGATGTGTGAATCCGGTCGGTGTCCGGGTTGATCAGGTCGAACAGGGCATCCACGTAGGTGGACTTCAGCTTGGAAAGTCCCCGGTGACGCAGCACCAGTACGGGCAGCTCATGATGCCGGCACAGGGCGGTCAATACCTCCACATCCGTGGAATACCCGGTTTTTTTCTTGGTCTTTTTCTGAGTGGGCAGGTTGAGCTTGTCAAACAGGATCCGGCCCAGCTGCTGGGAGGAATTGATATTGAACGTTTCTCCGGCCAGGGTGTAAATATCGGCCTCGATGCGCTCGAGTTCCGCTGCCAGGTCTTTCGACATGGTAGCCAGGCGGTCCCTGTCCACCCGGATGCCGGTTTCCTCCATTTTCAGCAGCACCGGCACCAGCGGCATTTCAATATCGGCCAGCAGCCGGTCCAGCCCGGCGGATGCCAGCATGGGGGCCAGTTTATGGTATGCCGCCAGGGTGATGTCCGCATCCTCGCAGGCGTACACGATCGCCTGTTCCACAGGCACCTCGGCAAATGTCTCCAGCTTGCCGCCTTCCCGGGCCACCATTTCATCATAGGTGATCATCTTGTGATCCAGATAATCCATGGCGATCTGGTTTAGAGAATGGGCCCGCTTTTCCGGGCTGAGCAGGTAGGAAGCCAGCATGGTGTCAAATGCCGCCCCGGCCAGATTCACGCCGTAGCGGCGCAGCACGGTCCAGTCGTACTTGATATTCTGGCCGATTTTCTCAATACCGGGATCTTCCAGCACGGGCCGAAGCTTTTGCAGAACAAAATCGCGCGAAAGCTGCGGGTCGGCATCTGCGCCGGTATGCCCGCACGGCACGTAAAAGGCCTGTTCTTCCGCCACGGCAAAGGAAAGCCCCACCAGGTCGGCACGGATGGCCTCGGTGGAGGTGGTCTCCGTGTCCAGGGCAAAACAGCCGGCTTTTCGGAGTTTTTCCAGGAGCGCCTCCAGCGCGGCTTCGTCCCGGATGCCCTGGTAGTCCTTGGCGGAAAGATCCGAAACCACGGGGTACTGCTCCTGGAGACGGCGGAATTCCAGGTCCCGGAACAGCAGGGCGAGCCGGTTGTGATCCGGGTCCCTGCGGGCAAGTGCCTGCAGATCCAATTGGACCGGAGCATCCGTGACGATTTTTGCCAGCTTCCGGCTTAAAAAGGCCTGTTCCCGGTTGGCAGACAATTTTTCCCGCTGCTTGGCGGCGGTGATCTCCGAGAGCCGCTCATACAGGCTGTCCATGCTGCCATAGGCCTTGATCAGGTTCGTGGCGGTCTTGGGGCCGATGCCCGGCACGCCCGGGATATTGTCCGTGGCATCCCCGGAAAGACCC
>CAZTHW010000328.1:0-2576 GCA_964613595.1 uncultured Desulfobacteraceae bacterium
GTCCGCGACGAAGCCCACCGCCGGGCAGTGCGCTTTCACCGAAAACGCCGCACCGGGCGGAGTCTGAAATCGGCGCTCGATGAAATTCCGGGAATCGGGAAAAAACGCAAATCGGTTCTGCTTCAGCACTATGGGAGTATCGAGGGCATCCGCAGCGCCTCTGTGGAAGAATTGGCCTCTTTGCCCGGCATAACCCGAAAGGCGGCTGAATCCGTGCATGCCAACTTGTAAAACGCAGGGGCGAACCTGTGTGCTTACCCTTTCCCGGAACGAACACGCCCGGGCCCGGCCTATTCCAGCCTGGCCATGGCATCGACCAGTGAGCGTACCGCGTCGGCAGACTGCTGCAGGGATGCGGCTTCCTCGTCTGCGAGCTTGATTTCCACGATTTCTTCGATACCGGATTTGCCAAGTTTGACCGGCACGCCGATAAACAAGCCGTCAATCCCGTATTCGCCTTCCAGGTACGCGGCACACGGCAGAATTTTCTTTTTGTCCTTTAATATGGATTCGGCCATTTCCGCGGCAGCCGAGGCCGGGGCGTAAAATGCGCTGCCGGTTTTGAGCAGGGACACGATTTCCGCGCCGCCCTTGCGGGTACGGTCCACCAGGGCCTCGATGCGGTCTTCGGACAGCAGTTCCGTAATCGGAATACCGGCAACCGTGGAAAACCGGGGCAGGGGGACCATGGTATCGCCGTGGCCGCCCAGGACAAAGGCGTGGGTGTTTTCTACAGAAACGTTGAGCTCCCGGGCAATAAACGTGCGGAACCGGGCTGAATCCAGGACTCCGGCCATGCCAATCACACGTTTTTTATCAAAACCCGAGGCCTCGAAAGCCACGTGGCACATGGCATCCAAAGGGTTACTGACAATGATGAGAATGGCGTCCGGGGATTTTTCCGCCACGTTGCCCACAACGGTTTTCATGATATCCGAGTTGGTTTTCAGCAGATCATCCCGGCTCATGCCCGGCTTTCTGGGGATTCCGGCCGTGATAATCACGATGTCGGACCCGGCGGTTTCCGCGTAGTCATTGGTGCCCGCCAGGCAGGCATCATGCTTTTCAATCGGTGCGGCTTCGGCCAGGTCCAGGGCCTTTCCCTGGGGCAGGCCCTCGGCAATATCCACCAGCACCACGTCGCAAAGCTGTTTTTCCGCCAGCCGCTGTGCGGCAGTGGCGCCTACATTGCCCGCGCCCACAACCGTGACTTTTTTCTCCATGGTCTGCTCCTTGTTCGGTTTGGTTGGAGGTTATTGAAATCATCATATCCTGATGCGAAGCCCTTTTTCGCGGCGGGTAAACAAGGTGCTTACCTGCATTGCCCGAAAAGATGAAGGCTGATATGCATATTTTCAAACTAAGAGATTTCATTGCCGCAGTCACTTGTCAAGCGCATTTTATGGATTCGGCATTCCCGGCCGCGGGCGGCCGGCACTGGATTAGCGGGGAATCGCCCGGAAGTGAGTAAAAATTCTCTTGAGCTTGCGGTATTTACAAAGTATTATAATATTTCGTAAGTTTTTGATAACAAAAAACATGATCCGAGACCGGAAAAGAAAGCCGAGGTCGTGATGAACCTGGCCGAAAAAATCAAGCGGAAAATCGAGGAGGCCGAATTATACCGGAATCAGGGGCTGATCAACGAGGCCCTGGACATCTACCGGGCCGTGGACGACATGATCCGGAAAAATTCGCGTATCAAGAACCGGGATTCCCTGCTGTCAAAAATTTCCGCCAGGATTGATATACTCCGCAAAAATACGCAAAACCTGAAGACTCCCGGTCAGGCCCCGGAGCTTTCGGACCAGGCCCGGGATCTGATCCGGGAGATGTTTTCTTTTGATGATCCGCATGTAAAAGGTTCGTCTTCGCTGGGCGGCGCCGTTTCCCTGGCCGAATTCGGGCAGTATGAACAGGCCCGCCAAGAACTGGAATCCCTGTTTGATTATGATCATCTCAGAATGGAGGCGGCCAAAAATATTCTGCAATACGGCATCCGGCACCTCCCGCCAAAAGAGTTGACCCTGGTGTATCAACAATGGCAGGCCGATGAGCGGTTTTCAGCCGACGAGATCAAGCACCTCGGGGAGATTCTGGAGCAGGTGTTAAACGATGCAGGCCGGAATGCGGATGCGGGCGAACCTGCGGAGCCTGAGCCGGCCCCTGCTGCTTCGGAAGCCCGGGACGAAGGGCTCTATGATGAGGAAATCCTGGATATCAGTGTCATCGGGGTGCCGCTTCCCACAGGTTCCCGTGCGGGCGAAAAAGTCGAGCTGGATGTCAACTTTCAAAGCGGTCGGCAGATTAACCTGGTTCTGTCAAAGGGGCAGAAGGAGATTATCAATAGCCTGGAAACCGGGGGCAGGATTGCCGGCGTGATATTTTATTCCCCGGTTGCCATATTTTCCGGAACTGTATACGTGTCCGCCAAAAAGGAGATCGGTTCCGGGCCCAAGCAAGGGGATTACACCGTGGATCTGAAGATTTTACATATTGAATCCGGATAAGCGAAATTTGAATCGGCATTTTCCCGGTGTTCCGACGGAACATATCGGTGGAAGCGCTGTTGGTGG
>CAZTHW010000329.1:0-2559 GCA_964613595.1 uncultured Desulfobacteraceae bacterium
TTCCTTAAAAAAATACAAAATATTGATCCGTGTAAAAATTTGAAACGCTCAATTTCGGTTTTAATAAGGATCGAAAGGCAAACCGGTGTTCATGTTCCAGCCGGCAAAACTGTACCTGCCCGCACTGGTCATCGTGATGGTGATCCTGTCACTGCTGGTATTTATCGGGTTTTCCACCTACTGGAACCTGGATCGCGCCAGAAGCAACGCGCTTGAGTTCGTGCATCAGCAGGGCGTGGCCATCGCAGAGGCCATCGAAGCCGGGCAGCATGCTGTTTCCGGGGAAACTTCCAACGCATCCCCTGCTTTGAAGGATTTGATTGATCAGACTTCGCGCAATCGCTCGGTTGCCTATATTTATCTGGCCTCGGAAAAAAAAGGGGTGGGTATTCATTCGCCGGGCTATTCCCGTCAGCGCTACGGGTTCTGGATCCCGGATCCCGACGCGCAGGACGGTGTTGTGAGCCGATTCCGGAAGCTTTCTGACAATACCCCGGTCTATGAGCTGGCCAAGCCGATGTCGGGAGCCGGCCTCGCCGGCGGAATGCTGGTGATCGGGCTGAAAATGGCCACCTTTGAAAATGCCCGGCAGGAAGATTTCCACCATGCCATGATCATGGTTTCCATCCTCGGCGCGCTGGGGGCGGGTGCGGTATTTTTTATTTTCGTGATTCATCGCTATCACCGGATGAACCAGGCGCTGCGCCGAACCGAAGCCTATACCCGCCAGGTGGTCGACAGCATGGCAAACGGGTTGCTCAGCATCGATGCGGACGGGCGCCTGCTGTCGTGGAACACACTGGGCCTTGAGCTTCTGGGCATAAGTGAAGCCGGGGCCGAAGAAATGCGGCTTGATCGGGTGCTTGATTTTGATCAAAGCGGAATTCGGGAAACACTGACCCGGGGGCGCTCGGTGATGGACCGGGAAATGGGTTTTTTCGGCCCGGATCGGAAACTCATGCCGCTGGCTGTAAGTGTGACCCCCATATCCGCCCGGGAAAACGACACCGGCGGCGCGGTGATCATTCTGCGGGACTTGCGGGAGATCAAGCGGCTGGAGGAAAAGGTGCGGCGTTCGGAGAAGCTTGCCGCCCTAGGCCGGTTGGCTGCTGCCGTGGCCCATGAAATCCGCAACCCGTTGAGTTCCATCCGCGGATTTGCCAGGTTTTTGAGCCATGCCTTGAAGGACCGGCCCTCGGAAGCCGAATACGCCGATGTGATGGTCCGCGAAGTGGACCGGATCAACCGGGTGGTCACCGATCTGCTGAATTTTGCGCGGCCCCTGGATCTGGAGCCGGCGCCTGCAAGCCCGGCGGACCTGCTGGAACACACGGTCCGCCTGGTCTCGGGTGATGCTGCCGCCCGCAGCATCGATCTCCGGGTGAATACGGATGCGGCACCGGAATCGGCGGAGCTTGATGCCAACATTATGACACAGGTGCTGCTCAATCTGATGTTAAACGCCCTGGAGGCTGTGGGGCCGGAGCATTGCGTGGAAGCGGGTGCGGCAACGGTGGCGGAAACCGAAAGTCTCATGTTCTGGGTTGAAGACGACGGGCCCGGCATCGCGCCGGAAGACCGGGAAAAAATTTTCGATCCTTTTTTTACCACCCGGGAAAAGGGCACCGGACTGGGGCTGGCCATTGTTCAGAAAATCGTGGAAGGCCACCAGGGCACGGTTCGCGTGCAGAGCCCCCTGCCGGAAAAAGATGGGGGATGCCGGGTCGAGGTGCATATTCCGCTCACTTTCGAAACCGGGACAGGGAACGGATCAGATGAAGCCGCAAATCCTGATCGTTGATGACGATGCCTCCCACCGCCGGATGCTGGAGGCGGTGCTGATGGCCGAAGGCTATGACATCTCCCATGCCGCAGACGGGGCCGAGGCGGTTGCCGCTGTTGAAAAGCAGTTCTATGACCTGGTGCTTCTCGATATCCGGATGAGCCGCATGGGCGGCATTGAGGCCTTGCAGGAGATCAAGGGCATCAATCCGGCAATCCCGATTATCATCATGACCGCTTATGCTTCCGTGGGGACCGCGGTGGAGGCCCTTAAGTCCGGGGCCTATGACTATCTGACCAAGCCGCTTGACATCGACGAACTCAAGATCCTGGTGCAAAAGACCCTCCGGCATTTTCAACTGGAGACGGAAAACCGTTATCTGAAGGAACGCCTGGATCACCGGTTCGATTATGATAATATCATCGGACAGGGCCGGGCCATGACCCGGATGTTTGAAACCCTTTCCCTTGCCGCCCCGTCTGATGCCACGGTGCTGATCCTGGGCGAAAGCGGCACCGGAAAAGAACTGGTCGCCAATGCCATCCATCAGAACAGTCATAGAAAAGACCGGCCTTTTATCAAGGTCAATTGTGCGGCCCTGCCGGAGACATTGCTGGAAAGCGAGTTGTTCGGCCATGAAAAAGGCGCGTTCACGGGCGCGCTGACCCGCAGGCCGGGACGTTTCGGTCAGGCCGATACCGGAACGATCTTTCTCGACGAGATCGCCGAGATGAGTCAGGCCACCCAGGCCAAAATTCTCCGGGTCCTTCAGGGGC
>CAZTHW010000330.1:0-2559 GCA_964613595.1 uncultured Desulfobacteraceae bacterium
GATAACGAGCGCTCGTTCTTTTTTTATTGACCGCAGTCACATAATTCCAATATAGACTGAAAATTGACATCCATGGCGCTTCATGCAATGTAAACACCTAAATTGAGCGTTTCAGATTTTTAAAAACAGGATTTTGTAACGGAGGTATTATGGCGGAACAAATCAAGGCCCCCCTGGCGGGAAAAGTGATATCCGTACTGGTCAATCCAGGCGACAGCGTGGAAGAAGACGACGAGATCATGGTGCTGGAAGCCATGAAGATGGAGACCTCGGTCTATTCCACGGCAGACGGCAAGGTAAGCGAAATCCGGGTCAAGACCGGCGACTCCGTGGAAGAAGACGACGTTTTGATGACCCTTGAATAGCACAACATTATCATTGCCTTTTGACAACACAGGGCCGCGCTGTTTCTGCCCTGTGCCCGGGGAGAGGGACTCTTGACATCAGAGACCGGATACACGCACTGCGGCCGAATGGATCACGGCGGATGCCGGCTGCAGGTGACAGTCGAGGACGGTCAAATCATCGCCATTCGCGGGGATTCACACGGGTACCTGAATGCCGGGTACGCCTGTCCCAAGGGCCGGGCCGCAGCCGAGGTGCACGATCATCCAAAACGCCTGAAAACCCCGCTGATCCGTGAAGGCGCCCGCGGATCCGATCAATGGCGCAGTGCCTCCTGGGAGGAAGCCCTGGATACCGTGGCCCGGGGCCTGGACCGTATCCGCCGGCGCGACGGGGCAAAATCCGTTGCCTTCTGCCAGGGCATGCCCAAGGGCCTGGAGCACTTCGCCCTGATCCGGCTGGCCAACATATTCGGCTCGCCCAACCTGGTGGCGGTCCAGGATGTCTGCCATGCCCCGCGGGAAATGACCGGCAGGCACATGTGCGGGTTTTACCCGGTGCCCGACGTACACAACAGCACCGATCTAATTGTGCTTTGGGGGAGCAACACCCGGGCCACCAACGAGGAAGGCGTTATCTCCTCCCAAATTTTGACCCGGATGAAACAAGGTGCGCAACTGATGGTCATTGACCCGCGCAGAACCGGCCTGGCGGATCAGGCCGCGTTTCATCTGCCCCTGCGCCCCGGCACAGACGGGGCCCTGGCCCTGGCCTTTCTGCACGTGATAATCACGGAAAACAGATACGACCGATCATTCGTGGAAAGCTGGACAGCCGGCTTTAATGATCTGGCCGAGCATGTCCGCGCATTTCCCCCACAGTGGGCCGCAGAAATCTCCGGCGTGGATGCCGGAACCATCGAGCAGGCCGCCCGGGCCTACGCGCAGGCCAGTCCCGGATGCATCGCCTGGGGCAACGCGGTAGAACAGACGCCTGCGGCTTTTGACACCATCCGCTGCCTGGTTTCCCTGATGGCGGTGTGCGGCAACCTGGACATGCCCGGCGGAAACATTCGCGCCGCAGAACCCCGGCTGCTGCCCCCGGGCAAGTTCGTACGGGCCGACCTGCTGCCGGAAAAGCGCACGGAATGCATCAATGCCTACTGCGGCACCAGCCCCAAACTCATGACCGTGCCGCCGACGTATTTCCGGCGGGCGGTGCTCGCGCACACCCCCTACCCGGTGCGCGCGGCTTACATGCAAACCACCAATCCGGTGCTCTCGTACGCGGATACCGGCATGACCCGGCAGGCATTGTCAAAACTTGAATTTCTGGCTGTCTCTGAGGTGGTCATGACCCCAACCGCAGCCATGGCAGACGTGGTGCTGCCGGCTGCCAGCCACATGGAGTTCGATGATATCGGCCATTACGGGCTGGGTCACGGGATCATCCTGGCCAGGCCAAAGCTGGTGGACCCGCCGGGACAGTGCCGGCCGGATCTTGCCATCATAAACGACCTGGGACGCCGGCTTTCCGATCCGGACCTGTGGTTTGAGCGCTACGAGCAGATCATCGATGCGCTGCTGGCGCCGGCCGGCCATGACCGGGCCTCGTTTGCCGCCCTGGGGTATCTCAGGGGCGAAAAGACGTATCAGGAATATGCATCCAAGGGCTTTTCCACGCCGTCGGGCAAGGTCGAGCTGGCCCTGAGCCAGGCCGGCTCCCTGGGCGCCGCGCCGCTGCCGGAATACCACGGCCCGGCCGAAGAAACCGACGCAGACTTCCCGCTGCTTTTGACCAGCGGCAAAAGCCCGAATTTTCTGCATTCCTCCTATCGATGGGTGGAAAGCCTGCGCGCGCGCGAACCCCTGCCAAAAGTCCAGGTCCACCCGGAAACCGCAGAATCCCTGGGCCTGGAATCAGACCGGGAAGCCCGGATCGAGACCCGTCACGGCACCATTATCCAGGTGGTGGCGGTGACCGATAGCGTGCCGCCGGGCGTGGCATGCGCCGCAATCGGCTGGTGGTTTCCGGAAAAAGGCGCACACCGGGAAGAATCCTGGCAACGGTCCAATCTCAATGTTGCCACCTCCGCACAAACCCTCGGCCGCCAGTTCGGCACCCCGAACCTGCGCGGCATCCCCTGCCGGATCCGAAAGCTGTAAAAAAACAACCACCCAGAAACAAAGCCGGGGGTTCAGCCGCGATTATCCC
>CAZTHW010000331.1:0-2519 GCA_964613595.1 uncultured Desulfobacteraceae bacterium
ATGCTGGACCTGGTCAGGGTCGACGGCCGGGCCCGGGGCATTGTTGTGCGCAACCTGGTGAGCGGCGAACTGGAATCCCACAGCGCCCACGCCGTGGTGCTGGCCACGGGCGGGTACGGCAACGCATACTTTCTGTCCACCAATGCCATGTCATCGAATGTCACGGCCGCCTACCGCTGCTACAAGAAGGGGGCGTATTTCGGAAATCCGTGCTTTACCCAGATTCATCCCACATGTATTCCCGTGCACGGCACTTACCAGTCCAAGCTGACCCTGATGAGCGAAAGCCTGAGAAACGACGGGCGGGTGTGGGTTCCCAAAGAACCCGGGGACAAGCGTCCGCCCGAGCAGATCCCCGAATCCGAACGGGACTACTACCTGGAGCGAAAGTATCCCAGCTTCGGCAACCTGGTGCCCCGGGACGTGGCCTCGCGAAATGCCAAGGAACAGTGCGACAAGGGCAAGGGCGTGGGCGAGACCGGGCTGGCGGTCTACCTGGATTTTGCCGATGCCATTGCCCGCAACGGCCGGGAGGCAATTGCAGACAAGTACGGCAACCTTTTTGAAATGTATGAAAAAATCACCGGCGAGGACCCATATGTCACGCCCATGCGGATTTATCCGGCAGTGCATTATACCATGGGCGGCCTGTGGGTGGACTATAACCTGATGACCACGGTTGACGGGCTGTTTGCCCTTGGCGAGGCCAATTTTTCCGATCACGGGGCCAACCGCCTGGGCGCCAGCGCCCTGATGCAGGGCCTGGCAGACGGCTATTTCATCATTCCCTATACCCTGGGCGGATACCTGGCAGGTGCGACCCTGCCGGAGGTGGATGCATCAGCCCCGGAATTCAGGGAATCCGAGCAACGCATCCGGGAACAGGTCGACACCTTGCTGTCAATTGACGGCAGCCGGACGGTGACCGACTTCCACAAGTCCCTGGGCCGGATCCTGTGGGATGAATGCGGTATTGCCCGGGATGAGCAGACCCTGGAAAAGGCCAGGGCGGATATTGCCGAGCTTCGGGACGAGTTCTGGAAAAACGTGAAGGTGCCGGGAGATGCCGCGGATTTGAATCAGGCCCTGGAAAATGCTGGCCGGGTGGCGGACTTCATGGAGTTCGGCGAGCTTATGGTCAAGGACGCCATCGAGCGCAGGGAATCCTGCGGATGCCATTTCAACACCGCATATCAGACCGCGGATCACGAGGCCCTGCGTGATGACGAGAATTTCTGCCACGTTTCTGCATGGGAGTATACCGGGCCGGACACGGACCCAATCCATCACAGGGAACCGCTTTACTTTGAAAACGTGGAACTGACCCAGAGGAGCTACAAGTAAATGAGCAGCCAAACCATCAACCTGACGCTCAAGGTCTGGCGCCAGAATAAAAACAATCCCCGGGGCGCGCTGGAAACCTATCCGGCAAACAACATTTCCACGGACATGTCGTTTCTGGAAATGCTCGACGTGGTCAACGAGGAGCTGACCGCAAAGGGTGTTGAACCCATTGCCTTTGATCATGACTGCCGGGAGGGCATTTGCGGAATGTGCGGTGCCGTGGTCAACGGCCGGGCCCACGGCCACATGCCCGAGACCACGTTGTGCCAGCTTCATATGCGGCACTTTCATGACGGGGACATAATTGTCATCGAACCCTGGCGGGCCCGGGCTTTTCCGGTGGTCAAAGACCTGGTGGTGGATCGCAGCGGCCTGGACAAGATCATCCAGGCCGGGGGTTATATCTCGATTAATGCCGGCGGTCCCCAGGATGGCAATGCCATTCCCATTGCCCGGGATAACGCGGAAAAAGCCTTTAATGCGGCGGCCTGCATCGGATGCGGGGCGTGCGTGGCCGCATGTCCAAATGCCGCGGCCATGCTGTTTACCGGTGCAAAGATTTCCCACTTGGCGCTTTTACCCCAGGGAAAACCCGAGGCAAAAAAGCGGGCGCTTGCCATGGTGCGGGCCATGGACGAGCTTGGATTCGGAAACTGCTCCAATGAAGCCGAATGCGAGGCCGAGTGTCCCAAAGGAATTTCCATTCGGGAAATCGCGCGCATGAACCGTGAATTCATCAAGGCGGCATTTTCATAAAATCGTATCCCGAAAAGCGGCTGAGGAGGTGCACATGAAAATTGTCAAATGGCTGGGATTTCTCGGACTGCTCGGGGGGCTGCTGCTGGCCGGTTTTCAGGGCATTGCCATGATCATGGGCCAGGGCGGCGAAGGGTTTTATACCCACACCCTGGTTACCCTGTTCGGCGAGGAAAACTTTGCCTGGGTTCAGAGTTTTCCGGTGGCCGCTTTACGCAGCGGCATTGAGTTTGTGGTGCAATCTCCCATCTACGGGGTGATGATCTGTGTGGGCATTCTGCTGCTGATCATTCACGGGCTTTTTGTTAAAGGATAATGGCTTCGTAAAAAGCTGTTTATCCCGCCAGGGCGATATTTTTGCAACAAAGGAAATCCGTAAGCATCTTGGCTGATCGGCGGCGCGAAAAAGGAGTTTCCTC
>CAZTHW010000332.1:0-2512 GCA_964613595.1 uncultured Desulfobacteraceae bacterium
TACGAAGCCATCAAAAGATTGCGCGCCTGCCTGAAAAAAGGCTCTTATCCGGCAGTCTGTCGCCGTTCTCTCCGATTGGGGGTTGTAAACTGCGGTTACAGGAAATATTATAGGAAAGTATGCCAGAGTGCAAGCTTTGCCTCTTTTTTTCAATATCACAGAGAAGATTGCTCCCTGCGTGAGGGCTTCAATGAAATGCCGGCACCGGACAAGGCTTTTATGCGCAGCATCATAAACAAAATCATGGAACCATACGCCATTGCCGGGAAGACAGGCGCGGCGATTGTTATCGATATGCCGGCAGAGGCCCGATGATCCGCCGGATTGTGAAAATATCTGCACAGGTACTCTGCGGAGCGTTTTTGCTGGCGCTTGCCGCAATTATCGGGCTTCAGATATTTCTGGGCACGGATACGGCCGGGGAAATGATCCGGCAACGGGTCAACCCGATGGTGCCCGGCCGGGTTACCTGGGAAAAACAGAGCGTTTCCATCTTCCGGGGGCAGGTTCGGATCCACGGCCTGAAGATCCTGGAACCCGGCGGCCGGCAGGCGGTTGCCGCAAAATACCTGTCCGCGGACATCAGCCTGGCAGACCTGGTCTTCGGCCGGGTGGTTATTCAAACCGCCCGCGTGCGGGCTCCGGACATTTTCCTGGCCATCAACGCGGACGGCCGCCTGAACGTCGTGGCGGCACTGGTTTGCCCGGATGCGGAAAGCGGCCCGGAAAAGCCCCCGGAAACCGGAAAAACCCCGTGGAATGTAATCATCCGGGATTTCTCCCTGGAGGCGGGCAGATTTTCCTTCCGCCACCCGGACCAGGAGCAGGCAAAAACCCGCGTCCTTCTCGAAGATATCGGCATCACCTTATCCGGTGCGGACCTGGCGCAGCGATCCGGCCGGCTCCGGCTTTCGATCCGGGGCGGCCGCGTGGCGACCTCGGACATGGCCATGCCGGTTGACGGATTTTCCCTGACAGCCGAACTGGCCCGGGGCCGCGTCGATCCCCTGAACATGGAACTCCGCTCTGCCGGATCGCGCCTGGAACTTTCCGGCGCAGTAACGGATATATTTCACAAGCCCCGCATGGCGGATATCCAACTGGCAATTTCTGCGCAATTGTCCGAAATCCGGAAAATGCTGGCCATGGACACGGAACTCGCCGGCGAACTCCGGGTGCTGGCCGCGGCAGACGGCGATCCGGCCAACCCGGATGTTTCCCTGAACCTGGATTACGGCGGCGGCCGGCTGGCGGGCATAGAAGTCTCTAATGCCACAGTAAAAGCCCGGATGCAGGATCGCAAGGTCGATATCCGGCGCCTGGATACCGCACTGGCAGGCGGAAAAATCGCATCTTCGGGGCGCATTGACCTGAAGTCCGCGTTTGCAGACGGATTCACGAAGTCCCCCACCGACCTGGAATCCATTGCATACCAAATCGATCTCCGGGCAGACCCGGTCCGGCTGTCTGTTATCCCCGGCATGGCCGATTTTTCCGGCCGGGTTTCAGGCGACCTCTCCCTGGCCGGAAGCGGGATTACGCCGGACAGCCTGGCCGCACAAATAACCGCGGATCTCCGCGCACATGGCCTCTCCCTGCCGGGAAGCACCCTGCCGCCGATGGATCTGCAGGCAAGCACCCGGGGGAAATTGACCCGGGGGCGGGTCATCATTGACAGTCTGGATATGGAGGCGCGGGGGTTCAACGTCCATGCAGCAGGCACCTACGATATTTTTAAAAACCGCCTCGACCTGGATACCGCCGCATCTGTTGCCGAGCCCGGGCAAATGGCCGAACAACTGGGAATATCCGGGATTTCGGGAAAGACGGCAAGCCTGAAAGCCCGCATATCCGGCCCTGCCCAAAGACCCGAGGTCAATGCCGACCTGCAGGCCCGGGACATAGGCTTCCAGGACGTGCAAATCGGAGACCTGGACGCAAGCATGGCGTTTTCCGGCGGCAGCCTGGCCCTGCACAGCCTGGAGCTGTCAAACAATGAATCCGTATTTGCCCTTTCCGGCAGCATCCGGGTGCTGGACAAACAAACCGGAAAACCCCTGTCAGATCCGACACTGGACCTGGAAATTGCCGACAGCACGCTTTTCCTGCAGGATTTTCTCCCGAAACGCGCCGGCCGGGTCGGGCTTTCCGGCAGCATCACCGGCAGCGTGGCAAACCTGCAGGGCAGGATCTCCGTAAACGGGCAAAACATTGAAACCGGAGTCCAGCCCATACCCGCGGCATCCCTGGATGCCCGACTGGACGGGCGGCGGATTTACATCGAACCCCTTGAAATCGCGCTTGCCCCGGAGCAGTCCCTGCGGGTGCACGGGTGGGTTTCCCGGGACCTGGACTACAGCCTGCAGGCAGACTCGGACCCGATCGCGCTGGCCGGCCTGAAAATACTTGAAGATACCGGTCTGGAAGGGATGGCCGAAGTGTCTGCGCAGGCAGATGGAAACTTCGGCGACCCGCAAATGCAGGCCCGAATCCGGGTTGCGCAGATCAAATC
>CAZTHW010000333.1:0-2483 GCA_964613595.1 uncultured Desulfobacteraceae bacterium
CCGCATAGCAAAGCTTGGACCATCAGCGGAGCTGATGGTTTAATGGATTAATTAATTTTTTGCTATCTTTTTCATGTATGCCTAAAGTTAAGTATACACCTACGTTACTGTCAAATTTACGGCCGCAGATAACTTAACGAATGCGCTGTAATTTGATTCAATTCAAACACAACGGTAAAGACGAATCAACCCTGATGGCCATCACTCCCATGTACAAATCCTCCGGGTACAATCCCGATGCAGGTGACTGGTTCTGGGCGGAATACTACGACGGCAGAACCAGCCGCCTGGTGGGAAGGGAAGCCCGCCGTTTTCAGACCTGGACGATTGCGGGATATATCGCTGCAAAGACGATACTTGCCCATCCGGATAGTATCGCTCCGTTGATTTTTGAGGAAGACCCTGACGTGATCGGATGTGCGGTTCGTGTGGGCAGGAATTATTAAAGGCGGCTCTACCGGAGCCGTCCGAATGTCAGATTCTGACGATGCTGTGGTTCCGCAATACCCGGTCCACGGGGAATTTCATGCGGTTGAATCTGAAAGTCTCGGACATCATGTTCCCTTTCTTTTATGCAAAGTACTGGTGCAAGAGCCTGGCACACATGGCAAAAAGCACCAGGCTGAACAGAACGCGTATGGTTTTGCCCTTTATCCGGGTGCTCATAAGCCTTGCCCCGGCCTGCCCCCCGGCAAACGAGGCTGCGGCTGCGGGCAGGATAAACCACCAGTTTATGGCTTCCATTGAGGCATACCCCAGAAAACCGGTCAGCGAGGAAAAGCAAACAATAAACGTGGATGACGCTGCGGCGATTTTTGTGGGGGTTTTCAGCACGTAAATCAAAAGCGGCACAACAAACACCCCGCCGCCGATTCCCAGAAGTCCGCCCAGAAGCCCGATACAGGCGCCGATGCCGATGCCGCCGGCCATTTTTTTCCACGGCGCCAGATTGCTCTGTCCTTCCTGCCCGGACGGGGAAAACAGCATACGAAGGCCGGCTGCAGCCAGCACTGTCGCCATGATCAGAAGAAACGGACCTGTGGCGATGCTGACATTCAACCAGGAGCCCACGGGCGCGGCCAGGGCAGCGGACACGAGCAAGGGGATGGAAAGGGAGAAATCCACCATTTTTTTGCGCGCGTAAGTATACGCGGCCGACCCTGCCGCCGCCAGGTTTAAAAACAATGAGGCCGAGGCGGCGGCAGACTTTGCAAACCCCAGGATCACAAAAAGCGGAGAAAAGATCAGCCCGCCGCCCAGCCCCACCATGGTAAGCAGAAACGAGATAAGGAATATGGCAGCAAAAAGTATAACAGAAATGTTCATTTAAGAAGCGCCCGCAGCCTGTTTGTTGCAGCTATCTTTTTCGGTCCGAATCTTTCAGATCTTCCAGCGCCTCGGCATCAGCCAGATCTTTTGTTCTTCCGGTTGTTTTCTTGTTGATGATCAGATCGTTGATTGAAGGAATGCGGACTCCAATCCCATCAATGCTTATATGCCCCGACAAGAATATATTCAACATTCTCGTCGGACAAGCACTGTAACATGTCTCTGTAATCTTCGTTCAGCATCGTGCTCTGCGCTCAGGGAGACAATTTCTTTTGTCAGCGGCCAGACGAGAAGTATCCGTTCTTCCGGGGTGCCGGCAACGTAATTGTCATTGCGCACCTCGGTCATTTTGCGGGTCGCTGTGTGTTTCCTGCTCATGTTCATGTCCATACTGCAAAATATCATTTTTCCCCGTTAAAATCAATCCACGGCCAAAAGCCGCGCAGGGATATCAAGGATGCCGGCTGCCTGGTGCAGATGCCTTTCAATGGTTCTTGAGTCTTCAGGATTCCCGCCTGTGCGCCGGGACCATGAAGACCGGTACGGTGGTGCACTTAAGCACGCGCTCGGCCACGGAGCCGAAATCAAAGTGGCTTTCCCGGCCCTGGTTGGCCATGATCACCACGTCAATATCCTGGGTTTCCATGAATTCCAGGATTTTCTTGGCCGGATCACCCACCGCGGTGTGCCGGAAATACAGCGGGCAGGTGGACAGAAAATTTTCACAGATTTCATCCAAACGCTTTTCCGCAGTATCTTTTTCCCACTGCCGCATCCGCTCGAAATCCGCCTGCGGGTCGGTGTCCCCGTATGCCGCGCCGAACTCCACGTATTCCTTGAGCACGTAGAGGATGTGGACCGCAGCCCCGTATTTTTCAGACAGGGATGTCACAAAGGGCAGCGCGCTGGCGGCGTTTTCGGAAAAATCCGTGGGCCAGAGAATGTTTTTGATTTCAGCCATGATTGTTTCTCCTGTGGGTTGCGGGTTTGTGTCTTTTCCGATTCCATTAATACATAACAATAAGTGCGCCGCCTTGATTTAAGTCAAGGAAGTCCTTTTCTAGGCTCTCACGAAATTGCACTTCGTTGCCCTGACGGTGGTGCGGAAAAGCGGGTTTCCGAGCGGAAATCGAGGCTCGCAGAGGCTCCTGGAG
>CAZTHW010000334.1:0-2451 GCA_964613595.1 uncultured Desulfobacteraceae bacterium
TGGAAGAGATGTTTCCGGCGACTTCCATCCCGGAAGAACACCCGGTGATACAGCACGCCCGGGCTGCCGCAGACCGGCTGGGCCGGCAGCTCACAGCCAAGCGAACAGGCGGCGGCTCGGATGCCAACATTTTCTTTAGCAAAGGGATTGTCACTGGCGTGCTCGGCACCGGGATGCAGGAAGTGCACACGGTACGCGAATGGATCCGGCTTGAGGACATGGCACGGACTGCGGCGCTTTTACTTGAAATCATCGGCCTGCACGCCTCCGGGGGACAGGGCCGATGATCGCCTATTTTGACTGTTTTTCCGGCATCAGCGGGGACATGACCCTCGGGGCGCTGATCGATCTCGGGGTGCCGGCGGACTGGCTGAAAAAGACACTGGCGGAGAAACTGCCCCTGGAAGGCTTTGACTTGTGGGTTGAATCCGTGGATTCATGCGGAATTTCGGCCCGGCGGGTCTCGGTTGAAGCAACTGATGACACAGAGCGCGATTATCGGGCCATATACCGGTTGATTTCCGAAAGCACCTTGCCGTCCGCGGTGATTGAGACCAGCCTTGCCATGTTTGACCGGCTGGCCGAAGCCGAGGCAAAGATTCACGGTTGCGCAAAGGAAAATGTGCATTTCCACGAAGTCGGCGGCGTGGATGCAATAGTGGACATGGTGGGCGCGGCCCTGGCTGTTGATTATCTGCGTATTAAAAATGTCCGGGCCTCGGCACTGCCCCTGGGATCGGGTACGGTGCAGTGCCGTCACGGGACCCTGCCAGTGCCGGCCCCGGCCACCGTGGAACTGCTGCGGGGCGTGCCGGTATATGATGCCGGCATTGCATCCGAACTGGTGACGCCCACAGGCGCGGCCATTATTACAACCCTGGCCGAAGGCTTTGATGAAATGCCGGATATGATAGTCGAAGATACCGGGTATGGGGCGGGACAGCGGGAATTTGCCGGCCGGCCCAACGTGCTGCGGGTCATTACCGGACGGATGCGTGCGCAACACGCGGATTCCATGATGCTGGTGGAAACCTGTATTGACGACATGAATCCGGAAATTTACGGTTATCTTGCAGATCGGCTCTTTGCCGACGGCGCCCGGGACGTGGTGTTGATTCCGGTGTACATGAAAAAAGGCCGGCCCGGCACCATGCTGCAGGTATTGTGCGAACGGGCCCGGCAGACGGATCTGGCATCCCGTATTTTGAGTGAAACCAGCGCCATCGGTGTTCGCTATTATCCGGTTCAGCGACAGGTCCTGGAAAGGGAGGGCCTTACTGTTAATACCCCGTATGGTCCGGTGGCGGCCAAACGGGTGTATACCCCGGACGGTGAAAGCCGGATCGCACCGGAGTACGAATCCTGCCGGCAGATCGCAGAGTCGCAAAATATTCCGCTGCGCACGGTCTACCGGGCAGTCGCGTGTGCAGGTGATAAAAACGGGCATGAAAACCCCTGATTAACTAGTGTCCATCCAGAGATCGGATAATTCGTTCAAGTTCAAGGAAGGCGAAAATTTTAACCGCAGGAATACTCTAAGTATTTTGAGGATTCAAATTTGAGCCTGACGCAGAAATTGGGCAAATTAGCCATTTCTGGATGGGCACTAACTATGCCTTGACAGCAGCAGCCCGGGATTATAGAACCTTATGAATTTTATGGGCAAACTCAGCGTGGCAATCGCCACGGGCGGATATATCGGCCGGATGCCCGCAGCCCCCGGAACCTTTGGATCCGTGCCCGGGCTGCTGCTCTACTGGTTGATGGCGCAGATGGCAGTTCCGTATGCACTGGTGCTGCTGGCAGCGGTAATCGGCCTGGCCGTGTGGTCGGCCGGGCAGGCAGAGGCTGCCCTGGGCCAAAAGGACCCGGGCTCCATTGTGATTGATGAAATTGCGGGAATGGGCGTGGTTTTTGCCGGACTGCCCTTTTCATGGCCCCTGGCCGTTGCCGGGTTCATCCTGTTTCGCGGCATGGATATTGTCAAACCGCCGCCTGTTGCCTGGCTGGAAAGACGGTTTTCCGGCGGCGTGGGCGTGGTGATCGACGATGTGGCCGCCGGACTGATTTGCCGCATTATCCTGGGTATTGCCTTTGCCTATTTATCCGTTGCTCCGGGCACAGGTGCGGGAGCGTAAGCATCATGGGCAAAAACGCGGAAAACCTGGAGAACCGGGACGTTTCCCGGGAGCAAGCAAAAACCCATCGGGCCTTTATCGCAGTGGCGCTGCCCGCGCACGTGACCGAGGCCCTGGGCGCGCTGCAGCAGAAACTCAGGGATTTTGGCATCCGGATGAAATACACGGACCCGGAAGACATCCACCTGACCCTGAAATTTCTGGGCGATATCCGGGCTTCGGACGTGGAGGCCATCAACGCGCAATTGTCTGCCGCAGTCGGCGAATTTTCGCACATGACACTTTCGGCTGCGGGTATGGGCGCATTCCCAAG
>CAZTHW010000335.1:0-2394 GCA_964613595.1 uncultured Desulfobacteraceae bacterium
GCTTACAAATGGTTTTTGGCATTGAAAAGCGCGTTCTAAGGCCTTTTTATGGGCCTGCAGAAATCATTTTTTAATTAAATCAATAAGTTGCTTAGGTCCGACCCCGCACAAACTTATCAGCTCAAGGCAGCCTGCGCCGGACAATGCCAAAATAGGACCGGTATTTGAAATCAACTCGATTTTCCTACAACCCGTTAAATTCAGCCTCTATCTCCTCTTGTTCCCAGTAAACACTTGGCACCCCAAAACGGGAACATTCGAGCAAAAATTTAACCCGGCTTATTCCAGCCATATGAGCCGCCTGACCAGAAGAAAGCCTGCCCGTTTCAAACAACTTAGCCGCCATGGCCATTTTTGCTTCCTGCTCAAAGGCGTCTTTGCTTTGGTTAAAGGCTGCCGTAAAATTATCTGGATAATCTATGCTTAACCTTCCCACGGCAATTTCTCCTTATTATTTCGAAAAAAACAAATCCTTAAATTTATTATAAACTTTTTTAAAATATCATACAATCACCTCAGGGAAAAACTGTCCCTTGCCTCTCGCCCACTGACTACTGCCCACCGACCACCTGCATAATATACCTCTATTTCCATAAAATCCACTATACACACCCCCCTCAGCCCTTCTCAATCACCCATCACTCATAACCCATAACCACTTCTTTTTCTTAAAACTTAACGCACTTAACACTTAAAACTTCTCACTATCCCTATAATCATACTCCGGCACGATCTCCTTCATCTTCCCCCGTATCCCCTCGGCATCATGCATCACCGCCATGCCGTAGAGCTCCTTTAACTGCCCGAGCAGACAGGCACGAAACTCTTCCTGGGTCTCAAAACCGCACCAGCCGTTGCAGGACTTGAGCACCATGATCTTTTCGTGGCTGGTGGCCACCACATCCTCGTCTTCTGCAATCAGCTCCTCGTAGAGCTTTTCCCCCTGGCGCAGGCCGGTAAACCGGATCTCGATCTCGCGGTCCGGCTCTTTGCCCGAAAGCCGGATCAGGTCCCGGGCCATGTCCGCGATCTTGATCGGCGTGCCCATCTCCAGGATAAAGGTCTCGCCCCCTTCGCCCTGGGCGCAGGCCTGCAAAATAAGCTGGGATGCCTCCGGAATGGTCATAAAATACCGGGTCACCTCCGGGTGTGTTACGGTCACCGGACCGCCGTTTTCGATCTGCCTGCGGAAAAGCGGAACCACCGATCCCTCGGAGCCCACCACGTTGCCGAACCGCACGGACATCATCCGCGTGCCGTTGCCGCACCAAGCCTGCACCAGCAGCTCGCACACCCGCTTGGATGCCCCCATAATATTTGTCGGCCGCACGGCCTTGTCCGTGGATACCAGCACGAAATGACCCACCCCGTATTCCAGGGACTTTTCAATAATCACCTGGTTGCCGCGGATATTGTTGCGCACCGCCTGCCACGGGTTTCTTTCCAGCATGGGCACGTGCTTGTACGCCGCCGCGTGAAAGACCACGTCCGGCTGATACCGCTGCATCACCCGGTCAACCAGGTCCACACGTCCTGGATATATCCCAGCACCGTTTTGTAGGCCGATACCCCGCCCGGTGCTTGAGCTCCATCTGGATGCGGTACAGGCCGGATTCCGAAGCATCCAGCAAAATCACCTCCGCTGGCTGGTAAGGAAGGATCTGCCGGCACAATTCTCCGCCGATGCTTCCGCCCGCCCCGGTCACCAAAACCACCTTGCCCTTGAGATAACCGGCAATCTTCCCGGAGTGCAGCCTTACCGGCTCCCGCCGCAGCAGATCCCGGTACCGGACATCCCGCAGGGTTTTGACGCTGACCTTGCCGTTGATCAGCTCGCCCAAGCCCGGCATGGTTTTAAAGTCCACACCGCACTCCGTGCAGGTATCCACAATTTTTCGCATCTGCGGGCCCGTGGCCGAGGGCACCGCGATCAGCACCTCCCGGGCCCCGGATATCTGCAGGATCCTCTCCAGCTTATTCAGAGCGCCCACCACCGGCACCCCGTGTATGGACCGGCCCCGCTTTGCCGGGTCATCATCGACAAACCCGACCACTTGATAATTGAGCACCGGGTTATCGTTTAACTCCCGCAGAATTTTCTCCCCGGTATCGCCTGCGCCGTAGACCAGCACCGGCTTTCTCTTGTCGTCTCCGAAAAACGGCAGGCGAACCCCGCCCTGATTTTTGCCCAGAAACTCCTTGTACGCCGTGCGGATCGACAATCTCAGCCCCCCGGTCAGCAGCAGGGTCAGCAGCCCGTCAAGGATAAACACCGCCCGGGAATATCCCTCAAACCGGTTGACAATCAGCATGCCCACCCCCAGCACCAGGCTGGAAACGTCGGGATAGAAATACGGCGCGCTTGGTCTTAGGTAATTTCTTACCATAACCCAC
>CAZTHW010000336.1:0-2371 GCA_964613595.1 uncultured Desulfobacteraceae bacterium
TTACTACACCATATGGGGCGGGGAAGACCTGCATCTCGGGATTTATGAGTCGGAAAACGATACCATATTCGAAGCCAGCCGACGAACCATCCGGCACATGGCCGACCGGTTTAAAATGGTCGGCCAGAAGGCCCGGGTCCTTGATCTGGGCGGGGGGTTTTCCGGCTCGGCCCGATTTCTGGCCAAAAATTACGGATGGGAAGTGGTCGTGCTGAATCTGAGCGAAACCGAAAACCAGCGCGGCCGGAAAATGAACAAGGAGCAGGGGCTGGATTCCTTGATCGAAGTGGTGGACGGCAATTTCGCCCACATCCCCTATCCGGACGAATCCTTTGACCTGGTATGGTCCCAGGACGCCATTTTGCACAGTGACAACCGGCAGAAGGTGCTCGAGGAAGCCCACCGGGTATTAAAGTCCGGCGGGGAAATGATTTTTACCGACCCCATGCAGGCAGATGACTGCCCCGAAGCTGTGCTGCAGCCCATTTACGAGCGTATTCATCTCCAGTCCCTCGGATCGCCCGGGTTTTACCGGGATTATGCCAAGCAGATCGGATTCGAGGAGGTCAGCTACGAGCCGCTGGATCCGCACCTGGCCACGCATTACGCACGCGTACTGCAGGAACTGGAAAGCCGGGAAGGTGAACTGGAAGGCGTGGTCAGCCGAGACTATATTGAAAATATGAAAAAAGGGCTTCGCAACTGGGTCGACGGCGGACAGAAAGGTTATCTGGCCTGGGGGATTTTTCATTTCCGCAAAAAATAAAATTTCCCGCAGGAACCGATTTTAACTGGCAGAACACGCAAACAGATCTATTATTATATTATTGGAGAATTGGTGTTTCAGTTTTTACGCAAACTTTAAATACGCAAGTGCAAGGAGGAGAAAACATGGCTGTTGATTTGGGAAAAATGGCGGATCTGCTGATCGCGGGCAAGGTCGAGGACGTTAGCAATATGACCCAGGAAGCAATCGATGAGGGACTGGATCCCCAGGAGGTTCTGGAAAACGGCTTGATTGCCGGTATGGATGTAGTGGGCCAGCGTTTTAAGGCTTGTGAAATGTTCATTCCGGAGGTGCTGCGCTCGGCCAAGGCCATGAGCGCCGGCATGGACAAACTGCGCCCGCTTCTGACCGAAAGCCAGGCCAAAGCGGCCGGCACCATGGTTATCGGCACGGTGAAGGGCGACCTCCACGATATCGGAAAGAACCTGGTGGCCATGATGTTTGAAGGGGCCGGGTTCAAGGTGGTCAACCTGGGCATTGACCTGGATACCCAGGTGTTCGTGGATGCGGTCAAGGAGCACAAGCCCGATCTGCTGGGCATGTCCGCGCTGCTGACCACCACCATGCCCAGAATGGGCGAGGTGGTCAATGCGTTAAAGGAAGCCGGCATCCGGGACCAGGTTAAGATCATGGTCGGCGGCGCCCCGGTAACAGGGGAGTTTGCCGAGGAAATCGGGGCCGATATTTACGGCGCAAACGCGGCCAGTTCCGTTGACAAGGGAAGACAAGCCATAGGGAAATAACTCTTTCGCAGTTTGGCGGATTTCAGCCGCGGCCCGGATTTTAAAGTTCTGACCGCGGCTTCGCGTTTGGAAATGAGCAATCCCGGATATGCTAACCTCCCTGTGGTAAAAAACGGGGAATGAATAGGAGAGATAGACCATGGAATCTATAATGCCCGATATGCAACCAATGAACCAGACCGTACAGGAAACCCCGCAGTTCCGGGTCCTGACGGAGGATCAGATCGAGCAGATTTATTTTGCGGCCCTGGATGTGCTCGAGCGGATCGGATCCCGGGTTCATCAGGACGAGGCCCTGGAACTGTTTCGCAGCAGCAACGAGGCCGTTGTCAGTGAGGACAAGCGCGTGCGCGTGCCGGCTTCACTGGTGGAGCGGGCTCTGAAAACCTACCCGAGAAAAATCACCCTGCAGGGCAGAAACGGAAAGCGATCGGTGGCACTGCAAAAGGACCACGTGTATTTCGGCACCGGATCGGACCTGCCCTTTACTTATGACCGCAAAACCGGAGAGCGGCGCCGCACCACGTATAAGGATGTAATGGATGCGGGGCGGATCGTTGACGCCCTGCCGAATTTCGATTTTTTCATGTCTCACGGTATTGTCAGCGACGTGCCCAACCCCCAGACTTATGACCGCCACCAGTTCATGGCCATGCTCGAGGGATGTACCAAGCCCATGGTGGTCACCAGCGTGGACGGCGAGGGCCTTGAGGACCTGTGGAAGATGGCATGTCTGTTCCAGGGCGGAGAAGAAGAATTCCGTCTGAGCCCCATGTTCGTGGCTTATATCGAACCCATATCACCGCTGACAAATGACCACACGGCGGTGGCAAAGCTGCTG
>CAZTHW010000337.1:0-2364 GCA_964613595.1 uncultured Desulfobacteraceae bacterium
TAAAAAAATAAAAAAGATTGATCCGTGTAAAAATTTGAAACGCTCAATTTAGGTAATACAATAAAATAAATTTTTATGCCCGGGTTGTCAAATCCGCCGCAGGAGTTGATATTTGAGCCGTATAGAAGCGATTCGCGTGAAAGGCGCGCGGCAGAATAATTTGAAGAACATCACCGTGAGCGTGCCGGTCGGGGCGGTGACGGTGGTGACCGGGGTGGCCGGCGCGGGAAAGTCCTCGCTGGCATTCGAGGTGCTGTATGCAGAGGGCTACCGCAGGTACGTGGAAACCTTCAGCCCGTATGCGCGGCAGTTCCTGGAGCGCATGGACCGGCCGGACGCCGACCGGATCGACGGGGTGCTGCCCGCCATTGCCATCGGCCGGACCGCGCCGGTGCAGACCTCGCGTTCCACCGTGGGCACGATCACGTCCGTGGACGATTACCTGCGTTCCCTGTTTGCCCGGGAAGCCGTGCTCTACTGCGAAAGCTGCGGCCGGCCGGTGCGCAGGGACACGCCGGCCGGGATATTCGAAAACCTGCTGGCCGGGGCGGACGGGCAGACCGCGCTGATCTGTTTTTCCCGGCCCGCGGGCAACGCAGAGGCCGCGGACGTGCGCGAAACCCTGCAGCAGGCGGGTTTTTCCCGGGTGCTCGAAGGCGATGCCGCCCTGCGAATTGAAGAGGCCGGGCTCGCCTACGGGGCCGGGCAGTCGGTGATCGTGGTGCTCGACCGGGTGCGCATCGCAGCGGACCGGCGGGGCCGGATCGTGGACTCGGTGGAGGCGGCCCTGAATTTCGGCCGGGGGGAAATGTCGGTGTATCTCCCGGACCGCGGCGAGACCCGCTGGTTCAGCACGGCCCTGCATTGCGCGCACTGCGGCATTGATTACGCAGAGCCGGTGCCGGCCCGGTTTTCCTTTAACAACCCGGTGGGCGCGTGCGAAACCTGCAACGGGTTCGGACGGATCATGGATATCGACCCGGACCTGGTGATCCCGGACGGGCGCCTGAGCGTGGCAGAAGGCGCGATCCGGCCTTTTCAGACGCCGACGTACTCGGTCTGCCAGCGCGATCTCATGGCCTGGATGCGCAAGAAGAAGCTGCCCGCAAACACGCCCTGGCAGGATCTGGACGAAGAAACCCGCCGCCGCATATGGGAAGGCGAAGGCACCTGGTACGGGATATCCGATTTTTTCGCGTGGCTGGAAAGCCGCAGATACAAAAAGCATGCCCGGATTTATTTGTCGCGCTTCCGGCAGTACCTGACCTGCCCGGCCTGCGGCGGGGGACGGCTCAAGCCCCGGTCGTTGCTGTTTTACCTGTGGGGGAAAAATTTTGCCGAAATCCAGCAAATGTCCATTGCCCGGGCCGCGGCGTTTTTCCGGGACCAGGCAAAAGGCGGTTCGCCGGACAAGGCCTCGCAGATGCTGATATCCGAGATTTCCGACCGGCTGGAGCTTTTAAACGAGGTGGGGCTGGGATATCTTTCCCCGGGCCGGCAGTCCCGTACCCTGTCCGGCGGCGAGACCCAGCGGGTCACCCTGGCCACGGCTTTGGGCACCTCGCTGACCAGCACGCTCTACGTGCTGGACGAACCCTCGGTGGGCCTGCATCCCACGGACAAGCACCGGCTGGCGGGCGTGCTCGGCCGCCTGGCCGCGGACGGAAACGCCGTGGTGGTGGTGGAGCACGATCCGGTCTTTATCCGGAGCGCCGACCGGGTCATTGACCTGGGGCCGGGGCCCGGGGCCGAAGGCGGGCGCGTGGTGCACCAGGGAACACTGGCCGGGCTGATGAAGCGCAAAAATTCGCGAACCGCGGGATACCTGCGGGGAGATCTGAAGATTCCGCAGCCCGCGCACCAGCGCCGGGCGGGTCAAAAGAAGCTCACCATCCGCGGCGCCCGGGAGCACAACCTGGCGGATATTTCCGCAGAAATCCCCCTGGGCATGCTCGTGTGCGTAACCGGGGTGAGCGGATCGGGCAAGTCCACCCTGGTGGACCATGTGCTGTACCGGAACCTGCGCCGGCAAAAGGGCCTGGAGGTTATGGAGCCGGGCCAGTGCGAAAACATTGACGGGGATCGCCATGTGTCCGGTGCCGTGCTGGTGGACCAGGCCCCGCTTTCCAGGAACGCCCGCATGAACGCGGCCACTTACATGCATGTGCTCGATCCCATCCGCACGGCGTTTGCGGCCACGCCGCAGGCTCAAAATGCGGGGCTGTCCAAGTCCGCGTTTTCCTTTAACACCGCTGCCGGGGCGTGCCCGCATTGCCAGGGTGCCGGATACGAGCGGGTGGAGCTGCAGTTTCTGCCGGATGTTTACGTACGCTGCCCGGGGTGCGACGGTCGGCGGTTCCGGCC
>CAZTHW010000338.1:0-2364 GCA_964613595.1 uncultured Desulfobacteraceae bacterium
GTTGTAGGGATCCTGCTGGGTCAGGCTCCAACCGGAGGTCTGCACGTGCGTGCGCAGCATCTTGGATCTTGGATCCTGGGGGTTGAACTGGTCCATCAGGTCTGCCCACAGGTAGCGGGCCGCCCGCAGCATGGCGATTTCCATGAAAAAATTCATGCCCACGCCGAAGAAAAACGACAGGCGCGGGGCAAAGGCGTCAATCTCGAGCCCGGCATTCAACGCCGCACGCACGTATTCCAGCCCGTCTGCCAGGGTGAATGCGGTCTGGAGCACGGAATCGGCCCCGGCTTCCATCATGTGATAGCCGGAGATGCTCACGGTGTTGAACTTGGGCATGTGCTTTGAGCAGTAGCCGACGATATCGGATACGATCCGCATGGAGGGATCCGGCGGATATATATAGGTATTGCGGGTCAGGTATTCCTTTAAAATATCGTTCTGGATCGTGCCGGCAAGCTTTTCCTGATCCACGCCCTGTTCTTCGGCGGCCACGATGTAGGCGGCCATCACCGGCAGCACCGCGCCGTTCATGGTCATGGACACGGTCATCTTGTCCAGCGGTATTTCATCAAACAGGATCTTCATGTCCTCCACTGTGTCCACGGGCACGCCCGCCTTGCCCACGTCCCCGATCACCCGGGGATGATCCGAGTCATAGCCCCGGTGGGTGGCAAGGTCAAAGGCCACGGAAAGGCCCTTCTGGCCGGCGGCCAGGTTGCGCTTGTAAAATTCGTTGGACTCCCGTGCCGTTGAAAAACCCGCATACTGCCGGATGGTCCATGGCCGCACCGTGTACATGGTGGCCCGGGGCCCGCGGACAAACGGGGAAATCCCGGGCAGGGAATTGACGAAATCAATTCCCTCGATATCCTCGGCGGTATACAGGGGTTGGGTGGTAATGCCTTCCGGGGTTTGCTTTTCCAGGGACTCGATGGGCTTGTCCTTGAGTTCCTTTCTGGCAAGATCGATCCATCTGGGTTTTTCGGGGTGCTCAGCCATGTTTTGTTTCCTTGTCCTATAATTTCAGTTGATGCACAAAATGTTCTTTCATGGCTGACTGAAACTCGGGGAATCAGCCAAAGTACGAATATCGAAATCCGAATAATACAACTATCAAAACCAAACAATCACATTAATTCATGCAAAAGAGTGCAGCCATTTACAATTATCCGTAGGGGCGAACCTGTGTGTTCGCCCGGAGAAAGGGCGAACACACAGGTTCGCCCCTACATTTTTTCCAAACTCACCGTTCGCAGAGCTCCACGAGGACGCCGCCGGTGGCCCTGGGATGGATAAAGGCGATCTTCGCACCGCCTGCACCGGGCCGCGGATTTTCATCAATCAGGGAGACCCCCTTTTCCTTGAGCTCTGCCAGGGCGGCCTCGATGTCATCGACCCTGAAGGCGATATGGTGCACGCCCTGCCCCTTTTTTTCAATGAATTTTGAAACCGGACCCTGCGCGTCGGTGGATTCCAGCAGTTCCACCTCGCTTTTGTCAACCGGGAAAAAGGCGGTTTTGACCTTCTGTGATGCCACGGTTTCCTCGCCTTCATAGGGCAGGCCCAGAACATCTGACCAGAAAGACCCGGCCTCGGCATTACTGTTGACTGCAACGCCGATGTGATCAATATGAAGCACTTTCATTTTTCATACCTCGCAAAATTATGAATCCGAATGTGAATTCAAGTGGTTTCTTTGCATCCTGTCATGTATGTAAGTGTTACTTACTTTTTCAGATTTTATAATATCCGCAGGTTGCCGCTGTCAAGTATAATCGCAAAAAAAATTAACCTTAACGTTAATTTTTTACATTACCAGTGAAAAGCGTTTCCGGTGTTCCCGGGCCAAATTTAAGACCCGCTTCTTTTTTGTTTCGGGAAAGGTATTGGCTTACCGGATACAGACCTTCCGGACTTCCAACAGGTCGCAGTATCCGGCAAAAACCTTGGAAATGCCGTCCTGCTTGAGCGTTGTCATGCCCTCGTCCACTGCCTGGTCCCGGATCTGGCTCATCATGGCGCGGTTCTGGATCAACTGCTTGATTTCGTCGGAAGCCAGGAGAAGTTCATGAATTCCCATCCGGCCCCGATAACCGGTATTGTTGCAGACCTGGCACCCCTTGGGCGCAAAAAGCTGAAGATCTTCGGAATAAGGAATGTTTAAATGCTTTTCAAATTCCGCCGGCCCGTATTCCCGGACCAGTTGATCATATTCACTGCGATCCGGATGATACGGCTGCTTGCATTCACGGCACAGGGTACGCATCGGAAGCTGGGCCACGATGCAAAGCAGGGCATCGGCAAAATTAAACGGATCCATGCCCATGTCCAGAAGCCGGGTGACGGTTTCCGGCGCGCTGTTGG
>CAZTHW010000339.1:0-2348 GCA_964613595.1 uncultured Desulfobacteraceae bacterium
GATAAATGCAATGGAAATGATCTTGGGCACCCCTTTTTCCTGCATCCAGAACATGGGCGGGGTAAAAATGATGCCGATGAACACCGAAAGCAGAAACGGCACCAGGATGCCGGCAGATGCGCGCATGCCCGCGACAATGACCACAAAGCAGGCCGCACCGATCAAGAATCGGATTTCTCGGGATAAGATGTTGGAAGTTTCCATGGCGCAGTCCGGGATTGAGCGATTTTATTCATGCATTTCCCTGTCTGTTTATCAGAAAGCCTGCCAACCGGCAAGCTTTCTGTGCTGCACTTGACATCCGGGGCCGGATCACTTATTACCCTTCAGAAGGGTCTGCCGGTAACGCGGCATGGCCCGGCGTAATCCTGGTTTTTTAACACATGCATAAAGAGGAGACCCGCATGATTCGCAGAAAAACCCCGCTGGCGGTGTGTTTGGCCGCCCTTATGGTTCTTTTGGGCGCAATAGCGGCTCTGGCCGGCCCGGATGCCGCAGGAAAGCCCAGCCCTGTCGTGGCACATCCGCAGCATGATTTCGGCAGTGTGTATGCAGGCACGGATATCACGCATACATTTAATATTGAAAATGTCGGTGATGCCCCCCTGCACATCGAGTCGGTGCGCAGCGGGTGAGGATGCACCACGGTCGGCAAAACCGATCAAATCCCCCCGGGCGGGCAGGGATATGTCAAGGTCAAGCTCAAAACGAGTCTTTCAGATGGCGGCAGGAAATTAAGCAAAACAATTACAGTAACAACCGACGCCCCGAACAATTCCCGGTTGCGGCTGCTGCTTTCCGGGCAGGTCAAGCCATATATCACAGTTGAACCTCGCCGGGTGGTTTTGCGCGGCAGAGCCGGGGAAAAGATTTCCGAGACCGTCCGGATCATCCCGCAGACCGATGACCCTTTTCATATCAGGGAGGTTTCAGCCATACGGGGCGTGGATGTGCGTTATAGGCTGGAAGAGATTGAAGAATCCGGAAAAAAGGGATACGCCCTGCACCTGGAAAACCGGAGAAAGACCCCGGGCCGGTACCACGATTCCATTCACGTGAAAACCGACAGTGATGTGGCCGAAACCATCACCATCGCAGTGGGCGGCTTGATTCTGCCGCCTGAACAACAAAAGCAATAGGCAGCCGTATGGCGGATTTCAAGGTGATCGCCTTTGACTGTGACGGCGTGATGTTTGACACGCAAAAGGCCAATCGCACTTATTATAACGATATCCTGGCACATCTGGGCAAGCCGCCCATGACAGACGAGCAATTCGCATATTGCCAGATGGCCACTGCAGACCAGGCCGTGGCCTACCTGGTTCCGGATGAAAACGAGTTTGCCGCGGCCCAGGCGTTTCGCAAGAAACAGGGCTACGGACCCTATATCCGGTATATGCAGATGGCACCGGACCTGGTCGATGTGCTGGCGTGGTGCCGCCCCGGCCTGAAGACAGCCGTTGCCACGAACCGGGCCGATACCATGAACCGGGTGCTGGAGGAACACGGGCTGGACGGGTATTTTGATCTCGTGGTCACTGCCCTGGACGTGGATAATCCCAAGCCCCACCCGGAGCAATTGCTTCGGATTATCGATGCTTTCCGGGTTCGGCCCGGGGAAGTGCTTTATATCGGCGATTCTTCGGTTGACCAGGAAGCCGCCCGGTCAGCCGGGGTTGCGCTGGCGGCATGCTGCAATCGCGATATGGAAGCCGACTACCATATTGACCGGCTCGGCGAGATCAAGGCCATTGCCGCCGGCCCCGCATGATGATGAAAACGTATCACCCATCCGGATGACAGCCCATGACCGAGCAAAACCGCATCTATCTCATCGACGGCAGCACCTACATCCACCGGGCGTATCACGCAATCCGGGGGCTTTCCACCTCCCGGGGATTTCCCACCAATGCCGCCTACGGCTTTGCCCGGATGCTCATCAAGCTTGTTGACGACCGGGATCCGGCATATGTGGCCATGGTGTTTGACAGCCGCGGACCGACGTTTCGCCACGAACTCTACCCGGATTACAAGGGGCACCGGCCCGAGATGCCCGAGGACCTGGCCATGCAGATTCCGGTCATCCACGAGATCACACGGGCCTTTAATATTCCCGTGATCATGCAGGAAGGCTACGAGGCAGACGACCTGATCGGCACCCTGGCCCGGCAGGCAGAGGAAATGGGATATGACGTGGTCATGGTCACCGGGGACAAGGATATGCTCCAGCTTATCACCGATCGGGTCCATATGTGGGATCCCATGAAAGACGAGGCCACGGATCGGCAGCGGGTGATTGAAACCCGGGGCGTGGAGCCGGCTCAAATGCTCGATGTGCAGGGTCTTTC
>CAZTHW010000340.1:0-2342 GCA_964613595.1 uncultured Desulfobacteraceae bacterium
TTCCAGGTATTTGCGCGCCAGGCGGTTGATTTCTGCAACCGTGATACCGGCATAATCGCTTTTGATGCTCCGGCTCCAGTCCAGTTGTTCGGGATGCCGGGCCGCGCCCTTGAGCACGGTATCGAGCCAGTATTCATTGGTTTTGAGCTGCTTGCGGATGTCGGTTAACGTGGGTTTTATGGCCCGTTTCAGCTCGTCTTTGGTGGTGCCTTCTTCGTGCAGCTTTCCGGAGATCTCCCTTATGGCGGTTTCCACCGTTTCGGCTTCATCCGGGTCAATGAGCGCATAGCCGGCAAAAACACCGTAATCCGGGTATGCGCGGCTGGGCTGGTTATAGGCGGCCTGGGAATAGGAAGCGCCCATTTCCTCCCGGATGCGGATGCGCATGCGGTCGGAGAAAATGTTGGATAAAACCGAGAGGCGTCGGGTTTTACGAATGTCCCAGATGCCCGTGCTCGGGTAGGCCACCATCACGAGTCCCTTGGAAATCCGTGTCGGCACGGAGATATCGCGTTTTTCGCCTTCGGGAAAATCCGGGTTTTCCCGCTGCACGGGCCTTTTTCGGGCTTTTCTTTCGGGCAGAGTGCCGAAAAAAGCGGCTGCCGCGTCAATTACCTGATCCGGCTGGACATCACCCACGACCGCGATCTCAACGGGCGCTTTGTCAAAGGCCGGTTTCACCCATTTGCGGATGTCGGCCAGATCGGTTTTTTCCACGGCATCAAGTGCCGGGAGCCCGAACCTGGAGTCCCCGCCGGCCAAAAAACGGCGGCCTTCCAGGGCAAGGGCGCCGTGCACGGAATGTGTCAGGGATTTATGCCGTTGCCGAAACTGTTCCGTTGCGCGGGAATACGCGTTTTCGCGGAAGCCGGGGTCGAGCAAATGGGTGTAGAGCAGTTCAAACATCAGGGATGTTTCATCCGGCACCGAGCTTGCGGACAGGACGAACTTGTCCTCCTCCACGGCAAACGAGACGCGGGTGTTTTTGCCGGCAAGGGCCTGATCGAGTTCTTCCCGGTTGAGCTGTCCCAGCCCGCTTTCATTGATCACGCGTTCGGCCATTTCCGCCAGCGCCGGAAAGTCTGCGGGCTCCGCGGATTCGCCGCGGCCGAAGCTCACCGCGGTCAGCACCTGGTTGTCCTGGAAATCCGTAGGCTTGACCATCAGGGTGATCCCGTTTTCGAAAACCACCCGGGTGATGCCGAGGTCTTCAATGTCCTTTCTGGATTTGATTTTTCCGGGTTTTTCGGGTTCCGACAGATAGGGGAAGCTCGCCTGGCCGGATTTCTCCGGTTTTTCCACGGGTTTTTCCCGGCTTTGCGCATAGACGTTTTTGATTTGTTGCTCCGGGCTTGTCTCCCCCCCGGATAAGTCCGCGTTTCCGGTTACCAGGAGCAGCCGGTGGTCCTCGGCCCACTCGTTTTTCAGTGCCTGCTGCAGCGCGGCCGGGGTTGCAGCATCTACTGCCGGCTGCAGCAGGTCTTGCCTCTGCTGCGGGGATTGAAAGACCCGGTCGCGGTTTAAATTGTCCAGAATCTGCCTGGAGATATTGCCGCTCTTTCGGGTGGCGGCGCCTTTTACCGCCTGCTCGAGCCGGTTGGTGTATTCCTTTTGCACCCGTTTGACCTCGGATGCGGTAAATCCGTGTTCCAGGACCCTGCGCAGGGTTTTTTCAATTTCGCCCAGGGCGGGTTCCCAGTTTTCCGGGGCGCAATCCGCGGTGATCTCTGCTGCCTTGACAAATCGAAGGTAATGCCCGGAACTGATGCTGGCCTCGGTGAAAGGCGTATTTTCCTTGTTGAGCAGGGCGTCGATCCGGTGCTGCACGATCTGGTTGGCCATTTCCGCCAGCAGGCGGTTGCGCTGGTATGCCATGCTGTCTGCGGGCAGGGGGTGCTTGGCAATGGTTTCAATGCTCACGCTCGTATTGCCGGCTTCGGATTCATGGTGGTAAAAGGGCGCAATCCCCTGGTGCCCGACCTGCCCGAAACCGGGCACGGGATTTTCCGGTGCCCGGGCTTCCAGGCCGGAAAACCGCTTTTGGATTAATTTTTCAGCGGTTTCCGGGGAAAAATCGCCCACCATGATCAGGGTCAGTCTTTCCGGACGGTACCAGGTGTCATAAAAGCTTTTCAGAAGTTTCCGGTCGGTGTTCCGGATCACGGATTCAATGCCGATGGGCATCCTTTTGGAGATCCGGGCATCCGGCAGCTCGAATTGCAGGGTGGCTTTAAAGGTCCGGAAACCCGGGGAATCCCGGGTGCGCTTTTCAGACAGGATGACCGAGCGTTCCTGAGCCACTTCTTCCTGCCGGAGCAGGGCTTTTGCGGCATAATCATGCA
>CAZTHW010000341.1:0-2277 GCA_964613595.1 uncultured Desulfobacteraceae bacterium
GTTGATGGCCTTGATAATATCGCCGCTTTCCAGGCCCATATCTTCAAAAATGCTGTTGCTGCGAATGCCGCTTAACATAATGCCGGCGGGGCTGCCGTCTTCGTCAAAATAGGGTCGCACGCGTACCTGGCGCATCAGATTGTTGACATCCTGCATGGCCGCAGATATTTGTTCCCGGTCAATATTGACCGGCCCCCCTTGGGAACGCCTGGATATGCCCGTGTCCCGGTCATCAGAAGAAGCCCGGTCGCTTACCCGGCCCGACGGATCCACCAACTCTTCGAGTTCCAGGATTTCATCCTTTCCATTGACGCTTAACACCACCTTTTTGCGCAATATCATTTTAATGCGGGCCTGATCAATCGTATCGCCCTTCTGGTAGAGTTTTTGCTCCCGTTTTGATTTGTGTTCAATCACGGCATAGGACTTTCCGTTGATACCGGTAATCGTCCCCCACAGCCGGAGATTGAGTTCGGTTTTCTCCATCCGGTCGAGTTCCGAGGGCTCGATTTCCTGATCCGCATCTGCTTTTTGCGCTGTATTGAACAGGTCCTTTTCGTAAACCACAGCGTAATCACCGGATTCCGGGTTGCCTGCAGTCCCGGTGGACCGGCGCATGCCGGACTTGATCTGCCTGTCGAAAACATTGCCCGATCCGGTAGCCTCCAGGGTGACGACATCCAGCCTGTATTCAACAATGGTGTAAAATGTTTCCACGCAGAGAAACACGGCTGCGGCGATGAGCAGCAGGTTTATGATTGTCAGGCTTTTTTGAACCATCATGAATCAGCAAAACATCCTGTTTGTCAAAAACGGCTGTTTTTTACCAGCCGCAGGCTATCGGACGGAAAAGCCCGGCCGCCCGAGAGTTCCGGTAATGCGGATCGGCAGTCCGCCTTTACGGGTGAATTTTTCCGGAAGCATTCCGCCGATGGATCTGAGAAGCGGCGGATGCAGCGTTATATCCCCGGAAAGATTGATTCGGCTGCTTTCTATGGGTGCCGAGAGACGAAGCGTTCCACTGCCTTTCCCGGAAAACTGGGTTCCGTCCAAAGAAAACCGGGAAATCATGACCCGGCGCTGCTCAAGTTCCATAACCACCTGAACCGCTTTAAATGCAAGTTCGTTTATTCCGAAAGATGCCGGATTCAGCTGAATCCGGCAATTTCTGACATCAAGCGCCGCATTGCCACTGCCGCTTCCGCTTAAATCCCCGGTATAATCAATTTCCCCTCCCATGCGGCCGGAAGCCGCACCTCTGCCCATTGTTTCCAGGATGTGAAACACCCCGATTTCCAGGTCATGCAAATCAAACCGGGCCGAAACATCGCCGCTGTTACCGGAGGAACCCGGAAATGCCAGATCCCCTTCTATTTTTCCGCCTGCGGTGTCTGCGTCAATGCGAAAGGACCGCACGCCCCGAAACAGCTTCAGGTAGGCCGGCGATACGGTAATCCGTTCGAGATTTACCGGCTCTGCCCGGCGGAACCGGATGTCGACGTCATTGATCACCACAGACGGCGGAAAACCCAATCCAAGTGAGCTGATAACTACCTCAACACCCGGAGCATGCCGGCTGATACACGATTCCACGTATTGCTCCGCTGAATCCGAGGGAAAGCAGATGTAAAGAAACAGCACGGCAAGCCCAATCACATATAAAATATATCCAAGCCATTTGCGATAATTTTTCATAAGCCAGGGTGCCGGTTTTTCGTCTTTGTTGCGTACAATGCCAAAATCCGTAAAATGGTCATATTTTAATGATTTCCTCCCCGAAAACGCCGTGTCGTCAATGCCTGATGATCAAGCTTCCACGGTTTCGGCTTTCATCACCACGGAAAGCAGCCCTTTTTCGGCCCCGGGCTTGGAAATGGTCAGAGTGTTAATCCGCACCATGTTCTGCGAGGTTTCCACGCGGAACAGGTAGGAACTCAGATCCTCAAGCGTGACATCCTGGAGTTTTAACTCCACGTGGGTCACTTTCAGGCCGGATGCTTCATCCACTGAAGAGCCGGGCTTCATGTAGGATATATTGTCCTTGAGGCCCGTGTCCCCGGCTAGCCGGTCCATGAAGGAAAAAAGGGTAAATCCGTCCGGGCGCTGTTGATATTGCGCTTTTGCCTGCTCAGTCCGGGATTGAAGCGATTGGAATTCCCGTTGCATTGTGCGCATTTCAGACAGGGCCTGTTTTCTTTGTTCCAGTTTGACTTCAAGTGCAGCGCGGTTTTCAAAAACCGGCTGGATAAGAAACAAAAAAGTCAGAAACAACAGGAG
>CAZTHW010000342.1:0-2253 GCA_964613595.1 uncultured Desulfobacteraceae bacterium
CTTAATCACTTAAAACTTAACACTGCCTGTAAAAAAGACTTTTTACAGGCTTTTTATTTGTAAGATGTTGTTTTTCTGAACAGCATTTCATAATTCTGAGCAGAATTAAAGTTTTTCGATTTGAAAAAATATGCCTGTTCTGGTATCAGCATCCAAAGTTCAGTCAAACTTGTAACGCAAAAATAGAGAGGGCGGAAAAATGAAGAGATTTTTATTCTGGACCGGATGTTGTGTAACGGGGATCTTGATTGCGATTTTTGCCGTATCCGGCATGCCCGCGCATGCGGATGCAGCCGAGGTGGGCGGTGTGACCCTGCCAGACGAGATCGAGGTGGCCGGGGAAAAGCTGGTTTTAAACGGCGCTGGTGTGCGGGAGAAGTTTTTAATCGGCATGGACATTTATGCCGCCGGGCTGTATCTCAAAGAACCGAGTGCGGATGCGGAAGAAATCATTTCCGCAGATGAAACCATGGCCTTGAAAATTCATATCCTCAGCGGCATGCTTGATTCCGAGAAATTTACCGAGGCCACCCTGACCGGTTTTGAGGAATCCACCGACGGCAACACCGCGCCCATCCAGGACGAAATCGATTTGTTTATCACCGCCTTTGCCGAAGAACTCAACAAGGAGGATGTCTTTGACATCCAGTACATCCCGGACGAGGGGGTCAAGGTTTTTAAGAATCAAAGAAATAAGCCCGAAGTGGTGGTCCCGGGCATGCCGGTAAAAGAAGCCCTTTTCGGCATATGGCTTACCCACAGATCGGAAAAACATCTCCAGGAACTGCAAAAGGACCTGCTCGGCAAATAGCCCCTGGTCTGCAAAACCTTTTTTCGAACCATCCGAAATTTCCGCGGAAAATCCAGCCGCCCTTGAACACAGGGGCGGCTTTTTTCGGGCCGTGTCCTTTACTTGTACCTATACAAACTTTACATTGACATTTACATTTTCTCCGGCTATGTTTTTTAAAACCATGAAACAGGACCGGAGGCCCCATGCAAGGCGAACTAACTTCCAAGCAGCAGCAACTGCTGGATTATCTCCAATCCCACATCAATACGTCGGGCATATCCCCCTCCCTGCGGCAGGCGGCAGCAGACCTGGGCGTAAGTCACACGGCCGTGGCCCAGACCTTGGCACGCCTGGAGGAAAAGGGACTGGTGCGGCGGGAAGGACGCTACGGCCGGCGCATCCATCTGCTCAACCGGACCGGGCAGCCGGCGGGAATCCAGCGCTTTAGCGAGGTGCCGGTCATCGGACGGATCACGGCCGGGCTGCCCATTTATGCCCAGCAGGAGTGGGAGGAAAGCATCCTGGTGGATGCCGCGGTCTACAAGGACGCCAATCTTTTTGCCCTGCGCGTCAATGGCGATTCCATGACCGGCGCCGGCATTGTCCACGGCGACCTGGCGGTTTGTCGGCCCCGGCAGTACGCGGTGGACGGGGAAATCGTGGCCGCGCTCATCAGCGGCGAGGAAGCCACGGTCAAGCGGTTTTTCCTCCGCTCCGATCATATCCTGCTCAAGCCGGAAAATCCGGATTACGAACCCATGTGCTACGGGTTTAACGAAGTCCTGGTGCAGGGCAAAGTGCTCGGGATCCAGCGCGGTCCCGATGTCATGCAGAGGTTGTAGTCATGGCCGCATCCATTGTTTGCCCGGATCGCCCGCGTGCGGTGGTGCACCTGAATATTACCGACTTTGCCGTGGCTGTGGAGCGGCTTGCAGATCGCGGCCTGGAAAGGCGGCCCGTGATCGTCGCGTCCGAGGGGGCCGCGCGTGCCGGCGTGTTTGACATGAGCGAGGAGGCATACCAGGCCGGGGTGAGAAAGGCCATGCCGCTGTACCGCGCACGCCGAATGTGCCGGGATGCCGTGGTTTTACCGCCGCACCCGGAGCGATATGAGCGGGTCATGGCCGAGCTGTTCCGGGAAGCACTCGCCTTTTCCCCGCTTGTGGAGCCCGGGCGGATCGACGGGCACTTCTTCTTGGATGTCACCGGCACCAGCCGGATTTTCGGTCCGCCCGCAGATGCGGCCCGGCGCATGTATCGGCACATTCGGCACCGGCTCGGGCTTTGCCCGGTATGGGCGGTGGCGGAAAACAAGCTGGTATCCAAGGTGGCCACCCGGCTGGTCAAGCCCGCGGGCGAATATGTGGTCCGGCCGGGCGGGGCGCGCGCGTTTCTCTCCCCTCTGCCGGTGGACCTGCTGCCGGGCGTGGCTCCCGAAGAACTGGCCCGGCTCCGCGAAC
>CAZTHW010000343.1:0-2249 GCA_964613595.1 uncultured Desulfobacteraceae bacterium
ATAATGTTGATGTCAATGTTGTGTCTGAATACACTACATGGCCGGGGTTGTCAAAAAAAATGTTTTGACTTTTATTTGCATTTAAGTTATCAAATCCTATTTTTCTAGTGTGTAGGTCAAAGGTTTCACACGAATTCTTTTTTACACGCAAACCCAACCATAGGTCAAAACAGGAATCGGAAAATGTCGCGTTCTGATGATTCTTCTTCTACATATGCCTCGGCGGGCGTGGATATTGACAAGGCCAACAGTTTTGTCAACGCCGTGAAAAAAATTGCCTCTAAAACGCCGCGAACCGGCGTTATGGGCGAGATCGGGGGTTTTGGCGGCCTGTATTCGCTCAAGACCGCTGATTACGAAAAGCCGGTGCTGGTGAGTTCCACCGACGGCGTGGGCACAAAGCTCAAGGTCGCCTTCATGATGGATAAGCACGATACCGTGGGCATTGACCTGGTGGCCATGTGTGTGAACGACGTGATCGTGCAGGGGGCTAAGCCGCTGTTTTTTCTGGATTACCTGGCGATGGGGAGCTTAAACGTCGGGGTGGCCGAAAAGATCGTGGAAGGCATCGCCGAGGGATGCCGGCAGGCCAAGTGCTCCCTGATTGCCGGGGAAACCGCCGAAATGCCGGGGATTTATAATGACAACGAATATGATCTTGCCGGTTTTGCCGTTGGCGTGGTGGACAACGACAAGATCGTGGACGGCTCGGAGATCCGCGGCGGACATAAGCTGGTGGGATTTGCTTCCTCCGGGCTCCACAGCAACGGCTATTCCCTGGTGCGAAAGATCTGTTTTGACGATCTGAATTTAAAGATCGACAGTTTTGTTCCCGAGCTGGGCAGACCCCTGGGCGAGGAACTGCTGACGCCCACTCGGATTTACGCGGACGTGGTCCGGCGGCTGATCCGCGATATGCCGATCCACGGCCTGGCCCATATCACCGGCGGCGGGCTCGCAGAGAACCTGCTGCGGATCATTCCGGACGCGTGCAGCCTGGTGATGTATAAGGATTCCTGGGAAGTGCCGCCCATTTTCAGGTTTCTCCGGGACGCGGGCCGGATCACGGAAGACGAGATGATGCGGACCTTTAACAACGGCATCGGAATGGTTGCAGTGGTGCCCGAGCAGACCGCCCAGGAGATGATCGAGCGGATTTCTTTTATGGACGAAAAGGCCTGTATTATCGGCGAGGTGGTTCAGCGTCGCAAATCCGACAAAACCCGGTTTAAGTGGGGCTCCGCATAAATTCCCGCAACAGGCTCTGCATACAAAATCCGATCCGGACCGGCCGGGCAAGCCAGAAGCATCTGCTGCCCGGCCTTTTTGTCTGGTTTTTTCCGGGCATTTATTAGATGCATATATCTTCGTGCCCTTCGTGCTCTTCGTGGTAATAAACATCAAATCAAATTAACCACGAAGTTCACGAAGAACACGAAGGGTGAGTTCAAGAATCATGTGCCCTCGGGGTTCATGTTTCGAATTTAATATTGAGTACCACAAGGTTTTTTGAGTTTCTCATGAAAATACTTGGCATTGAAACTTCCTGCGATGAAACCGCAGCCGCGGTGGTCGAAGACGGGTGCCGGATTCTTTCCTCCGTGGTGAGTTCGCAGGTGGAGGTGCATCACCCTTACGGCGGAGTGGTGCCGGAACTGGCCTCCCGAAAGCACATCGAGGTCATCGGCCCGGTGGTGTACCAGGCACTGGCAGAGGCCGGCATGCGCCCCGAAGATCTTGACGCCCTGGCCGTCACCCGGGGACCCGGCCTAGTGGGCGCCCTGCTGGTGGGGTTTTCGTTTGCCAGGGCCTATGCCTATGCCCGCCAGATTCCCTGGGTCGGGGTCAATCACCTGGAAGGCCATTTGAATTCCGTGTTTCTCTCAGAATCCGCGCCGGACTTTCCGTTCGTGGCGCTGCTGGCCTCTGGCGGCCACACGGCGGTCTATCTGGTACGGTCCCATACCCGGGCCGAGTGCCTGGGCCAGACCCGTGATGATGCCGCGGGCGAGGCCTTTGACAAGGTGGCCAAGATGCTGGGACTGGGATATCCCGGGGGTGCGATGATTTCTCGCCTTGCCGCCGCGGGTGATCCGGAAAGATTCCGTTTTCCCCGGGCCTACCTGGATAAAGAGGCTTTTGATTTCAGTTTCAGCGGCATCAAGACGGCCGTGAAGCGGCATATCGAAACGCATCCCGATTACCGGGAGCATCTGGCCGATATTGCCGCCGGGTTCGAGGACGCGGTG
>CAZTHW010000344.1:0-2242 GCA_964613595.1 uncultured Desulfobacteraceae bacterium
AGCGGATCTTATCCGCGGGTCGTTGTTGCCGGGCGCAAAGCGTCCGGCAACAACAGTGAAGTGCGCCGGGTCTGCCTTATCTGATAAAAGATCAGACAGGAATCCACCCGTTGACTGAATCCGGAAAAATGGGCTGGTGGCAACGAATCAAGCGTTTTTTTGGCAAAACGCAGCCCGGCGAAAAATCGCCGTCCGGCAAAGGAAAAAGCCTCGATCAACGGAGTTTTGACCGGTATTGCGTTTCCTTTCCGATCATGGTTTCCGGAAATGACCCCCACAGTCAGCCTTTTGAGGAAAAAAGCCGGCTTCGGGATGTCTCCGGTAGCGGCGCGCTGTTTATTTCGTCTTATCCGGGCAGGTACTTTCCGGGCCAGTTATTGCGCATTTCCATTCAGCTCGATGCCGCCGATGACGTACGCGCGCGCATTTACAATGAAGCCAGCGTGGTGCGGATTCACCCGCCTGAGCCCGTGGATGACGATTTGTCCGGCCAGGCCCAGCGTATTGCAATCAAGTTCCACTGCGCCTTTGATTTTGAACGCCTCGATGCCGAGAAAAATGGTTGCCGTGGATGAGCAGGCGCAGAAGAAGAGATTATACCTCGTTTTACGGCAAACTGCGGGTCGCCCTGGCCCTGATCGGAATCATTCCCTTCCTGCTGGTGGTCTATCTGTTTGTCAGGCAGCAGGTTCCATTTACCCGGACCATGCTCCTGTTGACCCCCCTGGTGCTTTTTTCCATGCTGACGGGTTTTTTGTTGATACGCCGATCCGCGGATTCCCTGGATTATCTGAGCCGCGAGACCGGCAGGATGCAGGCAGGCGGCAAAAGCGATCCCGTTGAAATCCGGGCCGATCGTGAACTAAACGAGATTGCGGATCATTTCAACTCCCTTTACCAGCGGCTGGCGGAGAAAAACCGCAAGAACCAGGAGCAGGCCGCACAATTGATGGTCTATGCCCGGGATCTGGCCCTTTCTTATGAGCGCAGCAAGCAGGAAGAGCAGCTCCGCAACCGCCTGAGCCGGTATGTGGGCAACAACCTCGTGGAAAAGCTTGTCAATCTCAAGGACGGGGTTTTCCTGGAAACCGAGCGGCGCGATGTCACGGTGCTGTTTGCCGATATCCGCTCGTTTACCGCCATTGCCGAGCGCATGCCCGCAGAAGCGGTGGTGGAGATGTTAAATGCGTATTTTGGCGAGATGGTGGATATTATTTTCCGAAACGGCGGTCTGCTTGACAAATTTGTCGGGGATCAGCTCATTGGCGTGTTCGGCCTGGTGGAAACCGAGAAAAGCGCCTCGGAAAACGCCGTTGCCTCGGCTGTTGAAATGCAGGCCGCGGCAAGAGAGATGATGGCGGCGCGCAGGCAGGCCGGGCAGGAATACTTCGAGATCGGCATCGGGATCAACACCGGCAGTGCGATTATCGGGAATATCGGATCATCGAACCGGATGGATTACACCGTGATCGGCGATTGTGTCAACGTGGCCGCCCGCCTGGAGCAAATGGCCAACGGCGGGGAAATTATCATCGGCGAGCAGACCTATCTGAACTGCCCCGGGGATTTTTCCTGTGCGTGTCAGGGCGAGGTGTATGTGAAAAACAAGCTGGAGCCGGTGATCTGTTACCACGTACTTTCCCGCGAATCGTCATGATGCGCCTGCTGCGCCCGGGCAAACAGGAGATATCCTGTATGGCCCACCATTCGGTCCTCGGGCCGGAAGCGCGAGGGATTGAGCTTGTAGGTGCGCAGGGAGGTCTCTGCGACCTCGGTGACCAGAAAAGGATAATCACGGACCGTCCATAGCAGCTTGGTCATCTGGTTGGCCGTGGGCACGAGCACGCCCAGGTGCCCGCCGGGCCTGAGTGCGGCATAAACCCGGGCGAGCACATCGGACGGATCGCGCACATCCAGAAAAAAGGCATCCAGCCCGGTTTCGCAAATGCCTTCTTCCAGGGCCCGGGTATAAAGATATACGTTGGCAAAGTCTTCGGCAGGCTGCAGGTTTTTGCGGATCCGGCCGGCGAGCTGGGCGTTTTTTTCATAGGTATAGATCCGGCCGGTATTCCCGACTGCCCGGGACATGAGCAGGGTCATCCCGCCCGAGCCGGTGCCGGCCTCGCCCACGAACTTGCCGGGAAAAATATCGAGCCGCAGCAGGATATACCCCGCATCCTTGGGGTATATGATCTGGGTGTCGCGCTTGATGCCGTTCATAACCAGGTCATGGGTATCACAG
>CAZTHW010000345.1:0-2240 GCA_964613595.1 uncultured Desulfobacteraceae bacterium
GCCTCGATTTCCGCTCGGAAACCCGCTTTTCCGCACCGCCGTCAGGGCAACGAAGCGCAATTTTGCAAGTGCGCAAAAAAGGGATTTCCGTGGAAGCCCTGAAACCGTTATAACTGCCAGACAATAAAATGATAAGTTTCTGATTTTACTTAACCACTTAATCACTTAAAACTTAACACGGCCTGTAAAAAAGACTTTTTACAGGCTTATCAACAGGAGGCCGTACCGCCCGAACGCGTTCGTCCGACATCGGGCCTGCCGCACGCCGGGCAGCTCTGGGGCCTGCCTGTACCGCAGGGCTCCACCCACTGATGCCGGCATGCCTTGCAGGCAAACCGGCGCTCGGTATCCACAAACTGGTAAGACCCGCCCTCGATTCGAATCGCCTTGCCGTTGATCAAGGCATCAGCGACCACCTTCCTTGCCTGTTCGATAATGCGCCCGAACGTGGCGCGGGAGACACCCATCATTTCCCCCGCGGCCTCATGGGAAAGACCCTCGTAATCGGCCAATCGAATTGCCTCGCACTCATCGACAGTCAGGCGGCTTTCCAAAAGCTCCTTCATGGGGATGCCGCGCGGCTTGAAATAGCTCACATTCGGATTGTATGAAACATTACGTTTTTTATGCGGTCTTCCCATATTCCCCCTCTTTTGAGAATATTCCCAAAATTAAACAATAGAACCGGTTTATTTTCTTGTCAAGTCTGCCAGCCGCTTTTCCACGGATCCGGCATGGGCGGCCAGGCCCTCGATTTCCGCCAGGCGGATGATATCGGCGGCTTCCCGGCAAAAAGCCCCTTCTGAGTAATATACCACACTGGTCTGCTTAAGGAAACATTCCACCGAAAGGGCAGAGGAAAAGCGCGCGGTACCGCCCGTGGGCAAAACGTGATTGGGGCCGGCCGCATAATCGCCGACCGGCTCCGGGGTGTATCCGCCCAGAAACACCGCCCCGGCATTTTTGACCGAGGCCAGCAATGCAAACGGATCAGCCGTCTGGATTTCCAGGTGCTCCGGGGCGATGCGGTTGGCCAGTTCCATTGCCGATCCCAGGTCGGGTACCACGAAAACAGCCCCGTAGTCAGCCAGGGATTGCCGGGCGATATCTTTTCGCGGCAATTGTGAAAGCTGCTCCCTGATCTGGTCGGCTGCGGCCTCGGCCAGCGACGGCGAAGAGGTGATCAGTATCGCCGAAGACAGGGGGTCGTGTTCTGCCTGGGATAGCATGTCTGCAGCCACATAAGCCGGATTGGCCGTCTCGTCTGCCACCACCAGGATCTCGCTGGGACCGGCGATCATATCAATACCCACATGCCCGGAAACAATTTTCTTGGCCAGGGTCACGAAAATGTTTCCGGGCCCGACAATCACGTCCACCGGATCAATGGTTTGCGTGCCGTATGCCAGGGCGGCAATTGCCCATGCGCTTCCGGTCTTGTAGATTTCATTCACCCCGGCCGCCCGGGCCGCTGCCAGCAGATGGGCATTGACCGAACCGTCGGCCGTGGGCGGAGTAACCATTACCACCCGTTTCACCCCGGCAATGGCCGCGGGAATCGCGCCCATGAGCACGGAAGACACCAGCGGGGTGGTCCCCCCTTTTGCGCCGGGCACGTAAATACCGGCCGCATCCACGGCATTGACCAACTGGCCGAGGAAAACCCCTTCCCGGTCTGCGGCGAACCAGGATTTTCGCAACTGGCGGCGGTGAAAGGCTTCAATCCGGGCTGCCGCCCGGTTTAAGGCGGAAATGAACTCCGCGTCCACACGTTTTTCGGCTTCCGCCATCTCCGCTTCGGTCACCCGGAGCATGGAAACCCGCATTTCCGGGGCATCAAACTTCCGGGTGTATTGAATCAGCGCTGCATCTCCATTTTGACGGATATCGTCGACAATGCGCGAAACATTTTCATAATCCCCGGTGCCATAGTCCAGGCCGCGCCCGAGAATGGCTCTGATCCGGTTTTCCGCGGCTTCGGACGGATAGGTCCATACTTCCATCAGGTTTCACTCCATTTTGCTGGGGTGGCTAAGGTGGTATCCAAAAAATAACAACGATTTTACTCTATTACGGGATACAGCCCGCGATGTCAATGGTCCGCACAGAAGATCTGGACATATTCTCAAAAACTATTGACTTTTACCCGTTGATTTGTCATGCTTCCTAATTTTGATGAATTCGCAAAAAGTCCTGAAACCATTATAATCGCCAGACAATAAAATGATAAGTTTCTGATT
>CAZTHW010000346.1:0-2234 GCA_964613595.1 uncultured Desulfobacteraceae bacterium
ATTTTCGAGGCGCAGAAGACAGGGGGCTGCAACCAGGATTTGCCCGATGCCAGGCCATAAAGTCTATCATTTTTCAAACTATATGCAGGCGGTTAACTTCGTCGAATAATTTTGTCGGTATTCATTTTTTTCTGGACATTTTGCCATTGCTCCGCTATGGAATAATAGCAAAGGAGCAATGGCATGGAAAACACGACAAAAACAAGACAGTTTTGCGGACGGCATTTCACCCCGGAAGAGATGAGGCTGGTCTGCGAAGTGGTCAGCACCTGCGGCGGCATCAGCCGCAAAGAGTTGGCCTACACGGTCTGTGAGCTTCTGGACTGGAAGCGGGCCAACGGAAAACTCAAGGAACGCGAGTGCCGGGATTTTCTGGAACATTTAGAGCAATCGGGGCTTTTAAAGCTGCCCGAAAAGAAGCCGACCGGTTCACGTACGCCCCGAAAACACATGTCGAAAAAGAACGCCGAATGGCCGTACAGCGGCCTTACCGGCAGCGTGGAGGACTATACCCCGCTATGCGTGGAACCGGTAACCAAACCGCAGCAACGTCAGTTGTTTTGCGATCTGCTCAGCCGCTATCACTATCTGGGCTATACGATGCCGTTTGGTGCGCGGCTGCAATACCTGGTTTACACGCATACGCCCCGGGAACTGGTCGGATGCATCCAGTTTTCAAGCCCGGCCTGGCGGTTAAAGGTTCGGGACCAGTGGATCGGCTGGGACGATGCCACCCGGGGACGCCATTTGCAGCACGTGGTCAACAACAGTCGTTTTCTGGTTCTTGCCCGGATAAAAAACCTGGCCAGCAGCATGCTGTCGGCCGCGGTTTGCCGATTGCGCACCGACTGGCAGGCACGCTACGGCATCGATCCCTGGCTGGTAGAGACCATGGTGGATCGGAAGCGATATCACGGCGGATGCTACCGGGCAGCCAACTGGATCGAATTGGGAGCAACCAGCGGCCGGGGCCGGATGGATCGCTGCCGGCTGCGCCAGGGCGCCGACGTCAAAACCGTGCTGGTCTATCCCCTGGTCAAAAACGCGGCCCGTCGACTGAGATCAGGGAGGTAAATCGCGATGACTGCCCTGGCCGAAATTTCCTGCACGGAACGGAGCTACGAGATGTCAAGAAGGGAGCTTGAAAACATCATCGATTTTCTGGAAAGCGAAGATGTCGCTTCCATGAATCAAAGCGAACTGGAACGGGCGATACAGGAAAAGGGCTTTGAGTTGATGCGTCAGCTTTTGCAGGAACATATCCGCAATCGCGGCCCCGGCAACTGCAATGAACCGGTGAAAGGCGCAGACGGCATCAAACGAAGCCGCTTGCAGCTTCACGAACGGCAAATTGAAACCATATTCGGCACTATTGTCGCCAATCGGGCCGGCTACGGCCACGAGGGCTGCGAAAGTCTGCATCCGCTGGATGCGGAACTTAACCTGCCGCAGGAGCGGTATTCTTTGGAAATCCGCCGCCGCGTGGCCGAAGAAGCCGCCCGGAGTTCTTTTGAGGAGACCGTGGAGACGATCCAAAAAACCACTGCCGGTCATGTGCCCAAGCGCCAGGTCGAAGAGCTTGTCATCCGTGCCGCCCGCGATTTTGACGATTTTTATCGGCAGCGTCACGAAGCCGCTGTTGCGGCTCCGCGCTCTGGCTCCGTGCTGGCAATGAGCGTGGACGGCAAAGGTATTGTGATGCGCCCTGAGGATTTGCGGCAACAAACCCGAAAGGCCGCTGAAAAACGCACCCATAAGATGGATAAACGGCTTTCCAGGGGAGAGAAAAAAAACGCCAAACGCATGGCCTCGGTCGCAGCGGTTTATACCACCGCCCCTGTTATCCGCCAACCGGAAGATATCATCGGTGACGGGCTATGTGATGCACAGCGGGCCGGCCCGGAACATAAACGGGTTTGGGCAAGTATTGAGAAACCGCCTGAACAGGTGATTGCAGACATGTTTGAAGAAGCCGGGGCCCGCGATCCTTGTAATGAAAAAACCTGGGTGGCCCTTGTTGATGGAAACGCAGCACAGATCCGTATACTGGAGCGATTGGCCAAAGAAAAGAAAACAGGGCTGACCATCGTTGTCGATATCATCCACGTGATCGAGTACCTGTGGAGTGCCGGCAGAGTGTTTTATCCCCAGGGCGGTCAGGCCCTCGAAGATTGGGTAAGCCATCGCCTTGAAGAAATATTGAAAGGAAAAGCCGGCTACGTGGCCGGCGGCAT
>CAZTHW010000347.1:0-2204 GCA_964613595.1 uncultured Desulfobacteraceae bacterium
TAAAAAAATACAAAATATTGATCCGTGTAAAAATTTGAAACGCTCAATTTAGGTTCATGATGCGCAAGGAAACCGACAAGATCATCATACGGGGTGCCAGGCAGCACAACCTGAAAAACATTGACGTGGATTTGCCGCGCAATCAGATGGTCGTGATCACCGGACTGTCCGGGTCCGGCAAATCCACCCTGGCTTTTGACACCCTGTATGCCGAAGGCCAGCGCAGGTACGTGGAATCCCTGTCCACGTATGCCCGGCAGTTTCTGGAGCGCATGGAAAAACCCGATGTGGACCAGATCGAGGGTCTGTCGCCGGCAATTGCCATTGAACAAAACAGCGGCGGGCACAATCCGCGCTCCACTGTCGGCACGGTAACCGAAATTTACGATTACCTCAGGCTCCTGTTTGCCCGGGTCGGCACACCGCATTGCAGCAGGTGCGGACGGTCGATTACCTCCCAGTCCATTGACCAGATTGTGGACCGGGTCATGTCCATGCCCGGGGGCACCCGGATTATTATCCTTGCGCCCCTGGTCAGCGGGCAGAAGGGCTCACATGAGCGGCTGCTTGCCTGGCTGAGAAAGGAAGGCTTTGCCCGGGTCAAGGTCGACGGCGAGATCCGGGAGCTTGACAGTGTGGGCAAGCTGGCCAAAACCCGAAAGCACAATATTTCGGTGGTGGTCGACCGCCTGGTGGTCAAGCAGAACATGCGCAACCGGCTGGCCGATTCCCTGGAGCTGTCCCTGTCCCATTCCGAGGGATTTGCGGTGGTGGAATCCCCGGACAACAAGGACGGCGAGTCGCTTTTATTTTCCGAAAAGGCGGCATGCATGCATTGCGGCATCAGTTACCCGGAGCTCACCCCGGCCAGCTTTTCCTTTAATTCCCCCCAGGGGGCTTGCCCGAAATGCGACGGCCTGGGCACCGCCATGGAATTCGATCCGAATCTGGTCGTTGCAGATCCCGATCTTTCGCTGCGCGAAGGCGCAGTACGTCCCTGGGCCAACCGGAACTCCGTGCATTTTGCCGAATTCCTGGACGCGTTGACCCGCCATTACGGGGTGGACATTTATACGCCGTACCGGGACCTGCCGGAACATTTCAAGCAGGTGCTGCTGTACGGGTCCGGGGATGAAGAAATCCCTTTTTACATGACCCGGGCAAATCGCCGGGTGGATTTTACCCGGCCATTTGAAGGCGTGATTCCGAACCTGCAGCGCCGTTACGTGGAAACCGACTCCAGTGCCGCGCGCGAAGACATCAAGCAGTACATGAACTTTGCACCGTGCCCCGGGTGCGCAGGGTCCCGGCTGAACTCGGTCAGCAGTGCCGTGCGTGTGAGCAACATGACGCTTCCGGATATTACCGCTTTTTCCGTGGAAAGGGCATTTGACTTTTTCAGCACACTGCGCCTGGAAGGCAAAAAAGGGGTGATCGCAGACCGGATCGTTCGGGAGATCACCGAGCGGCTCGGTTTTCTGAAAAATGTCGGCCTTTCCTACCTGACCCTGGACCGGGCGGCAAGCACCCTTTCCGGCGGTGAGAGCCAGCGCATTCGCCTGGCCACCCAGATCGGCTCCAAGCTCACCGGTGTGCTTTACGTACTTGATGAACCCAGCATCGGCCTGCATCAGCGGGATAACCGGCGGCTGCTGGAAACGCTTTTTCAGATGCGGGACCTGGGCAATACCGTGCTGGTGGTGGAACATGATGAGAACACCATCCGTTCGGCCGACCACGTGGTGGACATGGGGCCGGAAGCCGGGGTCAAGGGCGGGTACCTGGTATTTTCCGGCAGCCCGCAGCAGTTGGCGCAGTCGGCGGATTCCCTTACCGGTCAATACCTTGCCGGTAAAAGGCGGATTGAGACCCCGGAGACCCGGCGCCGGGCAGGAAATGCGCATTTTGTCATCCGCGGGGCCTGTGAAAACAACCTGAAAAACATTGATGCTTCCTTTCCGCTCGGCTCATTTATTTGTGTCACCGGGGTGTCCGGCTCGGGCAAGTCCACCCTGGTAATCGAGACCCTGTACCGGGTGCTTGCCCGCAGGCTTTACCGCTCCGGCGTGCCGCCGGGAAAGCATGCTTCTGTGGAGGGCTACGAGCATATCGACAAGGTGATCAACATCAATCAGTCGCCCATCGGACGCACGCCCCGGTCCAATCCCGGAACCTACACGGGCGTGTTTTCGTTTATCCGGGAG
>CAZTHW010000348.1:0-2184 GCA_964613595.1 uncultured Desulfobacteraceae bacterium
GGTGCTGGCCGGAGATCACTTAAAGGCTGCATCCGATCTGCAAATCCCCATGGTAGCAGTGGGTCTGCTTTACAGAAAAGGTTATTTTCACCAGTACCTGGATCACGAGGGCTGGCAGCAGGAGGATTATCCGGAAACCGATATTTTTCATCTGCCGGTCAACCTTGCCAAGGACGTTGATGGAAAGGAGTTGATGATTACAGTGGACGGGCCCGGCGGTCCGATCCATGCCCAGGTCTGGGTGGTCAAGATCGGGCGCGTACCCCTGTACCTGCTGGATACCAATATTGCGGAAAACCCGGCGGAAGCGCGGGAGATCACCGCCAGGCTCTACCCTGGCGAGTCGCCCAACCGGCTGGCCCAGGAGGTGGTTCTGGGTCTCGGCGGAATGAAGGTCCTGGAACAGCTCAATATCGATCCTTCGGTTTGCCACATGAACGAGGGGCATAGCGCTTTTGCCTGCATTGAACGCATTGCCCAGGTTATGGAAACCTGCCATGTGGATTTGAAGACCGCCCTGGAAATCGTGCCCAGAAGCATGGTCTTTACGACCCATACGCCGGTGGCCGCCGGGCATGACGAATTCCCCGTGGATCAGGTCCGGCCTTATCTGGCCTCTTATGAAAAACGGCTTGGCGCCTCCATGGATACCATTCTTTCCTGGGGCCAGACCGGCAGCGGATTTGATCCTGCGGGCAAGATCTGCATGTTTGTCCTGGCCCTTACGTTTTCGCAGTTCTGCAACGGGGTCAGCCGGCTTCACGGCAGCGTGGCCCGGCAGATGTGGCAGCATGTCTGGCCCAAGCGGCCGGTGGAGGAAGTGCCGATTTCCCATGTAACCAACGGGGTACACATTCCTTCCTGGATTTCCATTGAAAACCACATGCTTTTTGAGCGTTACCTGGGCTCGGACTGGTATCTGAACAGCGCTCATACCGACCTGTCAAACCGGATTGATCAAATCTACAACGAAGAAATATGGCGTGCCCGGGAGATGAGTCGTTCCCGGCTGGTACGTAGCTGCCGTTCCATGATGGTCCGGCAGTGCGGCCGCAGAAACGCGCCCAAGGCGGTTATGAAGGAAGCAGAATCCGTGCTGGATCCTGAAATTCTGACCATCGGGTTTGCACGGCGGTTTGCCACCTATAAACGCGCCTATTTGCTGTTTATGGAACCCGAGCGCTTGGAAAAAATGATTAAATCAAGTACCATGCCGGTTCAGTTCGTATTTGCCGGCAAGGCGCATCCCAAGGACAACGAGGGAAAGGAGTTAATCAAGCAGGTGGTGCAGTTTTCCCGGCGCCAGGGCCTGAGCCGGAGAATTATTTTCCTGGAAAATTATGATATCAACATTGCCCGCCACCTGGTGCAGGGAGTGGATGTATGGCTCAACACCCCCCGACGGCCCATGGAGGCATGCGGCACTTCCGGCATGAAGGCGGCGGTCAACGGCGTGCTCAATCTCAGTATCCTGGACGGATGGTGGGCGGAAGGATATTGCCAGAGGTGCGGGTGGAGCATCGGCAGCGGAGAGGAATACCAGGATCATGCCTACCAGGATGCCGTCGAAGCCCGGGCCCTGTATAATATCCTGGAAAACGACGTGATCCCGGCTTTTTACGACAGACACGAAGGCGATACCCCGGAGCGGTGGGTGGAGATGATGAAAGAATCCATGAAGCTGGTGCTGAAAAATTTCTGTGCCCACAGCATGGTTCAAAAGTATGAGAGCAATTACTATTTGCCCGCAGTGGACAGTTATGCCCGGCTTACAGCCGACTATGGCCGGGCGGCGCAGGATCTGGTATCGCAAAGACGACGCATCGAGCAGGGATGGCCCAAGGTGCAGATACAGAGCCCGGAAAGTGAAACCGACGTGGTCTACCAGGTCGGAGACACGTTCCAGGTGACCACCGAAGTGCACCTTGGCGGATTGACCCCGGATGATGTGGAAGTTGAGCTTTATTACGGAGAACTGCAAACCGTGGAAAAACTCAGAAATGCCAATGTCGTGAAAATGTCCATGATCGAGGACTTGGGGGAAGGCTCCTACCGGTACGCATGTGACGTGCCATGCGAGCATGCGGGACGGTTCGGTTTTACCGCGCGGGTCATGCCCACGGGTGACGATTATCTGAAATACGCCCCGGGCTTTTTGACCTGGGCGTAAATGCAATTCAAACC
>CAZTHW010000349.1:0-2165 GCA_964613595.1 uncultured Desulfobacteraceae bacterium
ACATGATCCAGAACACGCGCAAGGTGATCATGAACTGGGCCTTTAACGTGGAAAACGTCAAGGACGAGCACCGCATCGGCATTGTCATGGCCGGGGGCGAGGAGGCCTTCAAGCAGTACCCAAACTTCATTCACTACAGCGAGCCCATCAGCCCGCTGACCAGTGACTTTGATGCCATCGGTAAATGCTATTACTGCGCCCAGCACCGGATCCCGCAGGTATACACGCCGTGCGCCATCGGCGGCGCCACGGTGCCGGCCACCCACGCCGGGCAGATCATTGTGGCCATGGCCGAGTCCATGGTGGGCGTGGTGGTGTCCCAGTTGCTCAATCCGGGCACCTGTATCCTGATCGGCGGCGTACAGTCGATTCTCGACATGCGGCGCACCATTTATTCCTACGGTGCGCCCGAACTGGGCATTATGAGCGCGATGTTCACGGAAATGCTCAATTACGTCGGCCTGCCCATGTACTCCACCTCGGGGTGCACGGATACCAAGAAGATGGAAATGCAGTCCGCCATTGAAGCTGCATTCTCGATCCACATGGCCATGCTCTCGGGCGCCAATTTCGTCCATGACAACGGATATACCGAGTCGGGCATTACCGGGGATGTTTTCCAGACGGTCATGGATGACGAGATCATCGGCATGAGCCGCCTTATCTGCGGCGGCGTGGAGGTCAACGAAGAGACCCTGGCCGTGGACGAGATCTGCAACGTGGGCCCGGGCGGCCATTACCTCTACGAGGATCACACAATGAAATGGTTCCGCAAGCACTGGCAGCCCACACTCATGGACAGAAACAGCTACGAGGACTGGGACGCCCAGGGCCGGTTGACCATGAAGGACCGGATCATCAAGAAGACCCGGGACATCATCGATAATCACGAAGGTCCCATATCCAGGGTGCCCGCAGAAGCCCAAAAGGACATCCAGAAGATCCTCGGCGAGGCCGAGGAACGGGTTCGTTCAAAATAACCTGAAAACGCCGACTGCAATGTATCGGAAAAGCCTGTGAGCGCCCGGCCGGCTGCTTGCAGGCTTTTCGAACTTCAAAGGCCGTGCGGCTCTGCTGTAACTTCTTGATTTTAAATAAAATTTGGTTGGTTATATAATTTTTCGGAGTAATAACAAAGGTTTTGAGAATTTTCTCATAAGGGAAAAATGAAGACACACCAAACATTTGATCCGGGAGCCGGGCGCAAGGGCCTGGGCCCGGCAAAAGAGAAAAAGGAAACCAATTACGTGGTGGGCATTGATACCGGCGGCACCTACACTGACGGGGTGCTTATGGATTACCATACCCGGGAGGTGCTGGCTTCGGGAAAGACCCTGACCACCCGGGAGGATCTGGCACAGGGGGTGGTATCGGTGCTCAAGTCATTAAACATCAAGGATCCGTCCCGGGTTAAGCTGGTCGGGATATCGAGCACGCTTGCCACCAATTCGGTTGCAGAGGGAAAGGCCCGGGATGTGGGATTGATACTGATCGGCTATGACCGGGAGCTGGTCATGTCTTTTGGCCTGGAAGAAAAGCTGTCCACCCCGTATTTTGAGTTCTTTGCCGGCGGGCATACGTCCCAGGGCGAAGAGCAGGGCCCTCTGGATATAGAGGCGATCAAGACGTGGGTGGCTGAAAACCGGGACAAGGTGGATGCATTTGCCATTTCAGGTTATTTCAGTCCGTTGAATCCGTCCCACGAGGAGGCAGTGTTCAGGGCGGTCCAGGACATCTGCGAACATCCGGTGGTGCTGGGCCATCAGCTTTCCACCCAGCTTGATTCGGTCAAACGGGCGGCCACGGCGAGCTTAAACGCCTCGCTGGTGGCGGTGATGCACGAATTTATCGAAGCGGTCAAGAGTTCCCTGAAAACCCGGCAGATCCACGCGCCCCTGATGATTGTCAAGGGCGACGGATCTTTGATGCCATATACCGAGGCAGTGGAAAAACCCGTTGAAACCATCCTGTCCGGGCCGGCGGCCAGCGCCATTGGCGGGCTGTTTTTCTCGGGCCGCAGCAACGCCCTGATGGTGGATGTGGGCGGAACCACCACGGACATGGCCTTTATCCAGGAAGGCCAGGTCACGGTATCCGATGCCGGGGCCCGGGTGGGTGAAATCGAGACCGCGGTCAAGGCGGCCCGGATACGCACTGCCTGCGTG
>CAZTHW010000350.1:0-2164 GCA_964613595.1 uncultured Desulfobacteraceae bacterium
GGGAGAACCCGACGGGCTGACATGGATTTTTTTCGTGCTGTTTGTGGTGTTTTTAGGAGATGTGGCCGCCTTTTACGTGGGCACCTACCTGGGCCGGCACAAACTCAGTCCGGCAATCAGCCCGGGCAAAACCGTGGAAGGTGCGCTCGGGGGGCTGGCGGTCAATATCGTGGTTGCCCTGGTTTTTAAAACGCTGCTGCTGCCGGAGCTGGCAGGCGGGCTCGTGGTGGTGTTTGCCCTGGCGCTCGGAATTGCCGGCCAGATCGGGGATCTTTTTGAATCTGAGCTCAAGCGGGCTGCGGGCATCAAGGACTCGGGGGCAATTCTGCCGGGCCACGGGGGGATGCTGGACCGCGTGGATGCGTTGATTTTTGCTTCGCCCGTGGCGTATGCGTTTTATCTGTTTGTATTTTAGACATTGGGCAGGTATTTTAACACCACGAAGCACACGAAGTGCACGAAGGACATTTCTCCGTTTCATGGAATTTCTCCTTCTTCGTGTTCTTCGTGTTCTTCGTGCCCTTCGTGGTTGCTGTTTTAAGCGTTTTTCTTTTATCTGGTAATATGAAGCCATAAGCATGAGTCCTCGGCAAATCGGCATACTCGGATCCACGGGATCCATCGGGCAAAGCACGCTTTCCGTGCTGGCCCGGTTTCCGGAGCGTTTCTCGGTCAGGGTGCTGACCGCCGGGGGCAATATTGATCTGCTGGCCCGGCAGATCCGGGAGTTTGGGCCGGATATGGCAGTGGTCTACGATGAGGCCGGGGCTGAGGCATTAAGGCAGATGCTGCCTGCAGATACCGCCACGGAAATCCTTTTCGGGGCTGATGGATACCGTGCGGCTGCCGAATATCCCCCGCTGGACACGGTTGTTTCCGCCATGGTGGGTTCTGCCGGACTGTTGCCCACCCTGGCCGCGATTTGTGCAGGCAAGGACGTTGCCCTTGCAAACAAGGAAACCCTGGTCATGGCCGGGGACCTGGTCATCCGGGAAGCTGCGGCCCGCGGGGTGCGCATCCTGCCGGTGGACAGCGAGCACAGCGCCATCTTCCAGTGCATTTGCGGAAACCGGGAGGAGGACATTAACCGGATCCTGCTGACCGCATCCGGCGGGCCGTTTTTAAATCTGCCCGGTGCGGATTTTTCAAAAATCACGCCGGCCGACGCCCTGGACCATCCCACTTGGCAGATGGGCGACAAGATCACCATCGATTCGGCCACCCTGATGAACAAGGGCCTGGAGGTGATTGAGGCCGGGCACCTGTTTGCCTTGAGCGCCGATCAGATCGAGGTGGTCATTCACCCGCAGAGTATCGTGCACTCCATGGTGGCCTATCGCGACGGCACGGTTATGGCCCAGATGGGCCTGCCGGACATGAAGGCGGCAATTGCCTATGCGCTTTCCTGCCCGGAACGGCTGCCGCTGGGACTGTCCTGCCCGGATTTTGCCGACCTCGGCCAACTGGTTTTCCAGGCGCCGGACCCTGAGAAATTTCCCTGCCTGGCCCTGGCATATACGGCCTGCAGAAAGGGCGGCACCATGCCGGCCGTGATGAACGCGGCAAACGAGGTGGCCGTGGCAGCATTTTTGGACGGCGCAATCGCCTTTGACCGCATTCCTTCATTAATCGGTCGTGTAATGGATCAATACGAGCCTGTTATAGCGCAGGACGTGGAAGACATACTGGAAGCAGACCGATGGGCCCGGCGGGCTGCACAAGCCCTGACGGCCCCATTGGGTCACGATACGAGGTAGATGAGATGAGCATGGTAATCGGCCTGGTGATTGTACTGGGCGTATTGATATTTTTTCACGAACTCGGACATTTCGTGATGGCCAAGGCTTTTGGGGTGGGCGTGGAGCGCTTTTCCCTGGGGTTCGGCCCCAAGCTGGCCACGAAAAAGGCCGGGCGCACCGAGTACTGCATCTCGGCGCTGCCGCTGGGCGGATACGTAAAGATGGTGGGCGAGCAGCCGGATGCGGAGATCGCCCCGGAAGACATGGAATTTTCCTTTACCCACAAGCCCGTGTGGCAGCGGATGTTAATTGTGGCAGCCGGTCCGGTTTTCAACTTCATGCTGTGCATCCTCATATTTTTCGGCATTTTCAGCACTACCGGGGTGATGAGCATGAAGCCCGTGATCGGCGAGGTCAAGGCAGAC
>CAZTHW010000351.1:0-2128 GCA_964613595.1 uncultured Desulfobacteraceae bacterium
ACGCAGTAGATGCGGCAAAATTGGAAATCCCGGAGGGTTTCAAATTTTAACACCGGAAAATGACTTAATTCCTTAAAAAAATAAAAAATATTGATCTGTGTAAAAATTTGAAACGCTCAATTTAGGTATCAGTTCGTTTCCGCGAGTTCAAGATAATTGGATCCTGCGCTTTTCCGGATCCGGATGCTGCCGGTAAAAAATGGCCATGTGGCCGATCATGCCAACCAGTTCGGACCCGGTCTCGTTTTCGATGGTGCCGGATATGGCTTTTTTCTGATCCTTGTCCTTGAAATCGAGGAATTTGATCTTGATGAGCTCATGGGTATCGAGTGCTTCGTTGACCGCCTCGATCACCGCAGGGGAAAGCCCCTTCTGGCCGATCATCACGTGCGGCTTGATCCCGTGGGCAAGCCCTCGCAGATGCGTGCGCTGGTGGCCTTTGAGTGTCTGCAAATATTTTCCTCCGGTATTTGGTGATTTGCTCCGGCTTGCGAATTGCCGGTTTCAGTGGTATGGATTCCTGCAATTGGGTATACCGGAACAGCCCGGTTTTTTTCAACAGGCAATACCACAAAGGAGCCGATTTGGCCAAACGACCGATTACACCGGCATATATCATATTTTACATTCTTTTTCTTCCGGATTCGTGGCGGATCCTGGCAGGCATTGCCGCAGCGGTGTTTTTGACGCCTTATGTAACGGGAACGGACATGGATGCCGTCGGCCGGGTCATTATGTTCGTGATGCTGGCAGCAATCGGATATGCCGCCTCTGGCGTTCCGGCCCGGGTTATTACCGGAAAATTAAAGAAATGGTTTCTCGGCGATAGATACGGATAGTGGCAAATGTGTTCTGCAGCGCCTGTTGATCCGATGAATTCCCGAAGGTAACCCGGGGCGTTAACCCTCCAAATCGACCGGTCCGCTTTTCATGACCTGGCCGGGGAGCGGGTGGGCCAGGATTTTTTCCAGCAGGCCGGCGGCCTGGATCAGGGCGGGAAGACGGATGCCGGTGTCAACGCCCATGGACTCAAACATGAACACCACGTCTTCCGTGGCCAGGTTGCCGGCGGCCTGCGGTACGTTGGGACATCCGCCGATGCCGCCCAGGGAGGTGTCAAACATGGTTATACCGGCCAGATACCCGGCATACAGGTTGGCCATGGCGATGCCGCGGTTGTTGTGCAGGTGCAGGCAAAGGATTGTCTCCGGCAGGTGTTGTCTGAAAAAGGCGATCGTCTCGGTGATCTGTTTCGGGTTTGCCATGCCCGTGGTGTCTGCAAGCGTGATGCGGTCGGCGCCGCGCCGGACAAATTCTCGTGCAATGGCAAGCACGTCAGATACCGGCACCCGGCCCTGGTAGGGGCAGCCAAAGGATGTGGCAATGGCGGCTGCCACGGGTATACTGCGCTCGACTGCCGCTGAAAAGATTGCATCCAGATCGGCAAGGGACTCGCTGATGCTGCTGCCCACGTTTTCCCGGTTGTGGGCCTCGGATGCCGACATAAAAACGATTATTCGGTCTGCGCCGGCATCCATGGCCGCCCGGGCGCCTTTGAGATTGGGCACCATGACCTCATGCCGCAGGCCGCCCCGATCGGCCCGGGCCATTACATCGGCTGCATCCCGGAGCTGGGGAACGGCCCGGGCACTGACAAAAGCGGTGGTCTCCAGGTAAGTGACCCCGGCCCAGGCCAGGGCGTTTATGATTGCCAGTTTGTCTTCCGTGGAAACAAAACCGGTCTCTGACTGAAGCCCGTCGCGCAGGGCCACTTCCCGGATGACCACCCCGGGTGGATCAGTCATTGCCGAATACGTCCCTGTAGTTTTCGCGCATGTCGCGCTTTAACAGTTTTCCCGTAGGGGTTTTGGGCAGGGCGTCGACAAGCATCACTTTTTTGGGTACCTTGAAGGGTGCCAGGTTTTTCCGGCACACTTCCAGAATTTCTTCTTCGGTAATGGTTTCGCCTTTTCTGGGCACCACCACCGCGGTCACGGCTTCCACCCACTTGGGATGGGGCACGCCGATAACCGCTACTTCCTCCACCCGGCTGTCCAGGTACACGGCTTCCTCCACTTCCCGGGAAGGCACGTTTTCGCCGCCGGTTTTGACCATGTCCTTTTTACGG
>CAZTHW010000352.1:0-2066 GCA_964613595.1 uncultured Desulfobacteraceae bacterium
TCTGAGCGTGGTCTATACCACGGCAATTGCATGGCTGGCAGCCTTTTTCATATATCAGGGCGGCCGGCTCCTGATGGCCTGATGCCCGGCACGGAAGATTGTGAGACAATGCTCAAAATTCTTGCAATCATAGCTGTCAATGAGTTATGGGTATAGCAGAACCAGCAAATGAATATAAGAACCAAATAAGCAGAATTGGAGTCCGTGATGACAACCTATAAAGTTTCATTTCAGCCGCATGAAAAACAAATCACGGTCGAATCGGGCGAAAGCCTGCTGCGCGCGGCCATGGAAGCGGGCGTGCACATCAATGCCTCCTGCGGGGGCGAAGGGGTGTGCGGCAAATGCCGCGTAATTATCGAAGAGGGCGAAGTCGAGGGCGGCGTTTCCGAACAGTTGAGCCAGGCGGATGTGGACAAGGGCTATCGGCTTGCATGTCTTTCCAAAGTGAAAAGCGATTTGTCGGTACGGATTCCCACAGAGTCCTATATTGACGCCAAGGTGCTCAACCTCCAGGCCACTCCGCGCAAAACCGCACGCATCAAGCAGCTCAACCTTGAGGACCTGAAGGAAAAGGGGCTTTTTGTTCCGCCCGTGGAAAGGGTTTACGTGGAAATGCCAGTACCGGATTCCATGGATAACCAGGCGGATGTCACCCGCTTGGTTGATGCGCTGCAGCGGGATCACAAGGAGCATCGCATCGAATTCGATCTTTCGGTGATACGCAAGGTGCCCGACGTGTTGCGCGAGGCGGATTTTAAGGTGACTGTCACCATTGCCCGCCCCGTGCGCGAAGACGGCAAGAACCGTGTTATCAATATCCAGTCCGGAGACACCACGGACCGCAACTATGCCGTTGCCATAGATATCGGCACAACCACCATATACGGCCAGGTCATTGACCTGATTTCCGGCGAGGTGCTGTCCCAGTACGGGGACTTCAACGGGCAGATCAGTTACGGAGAAGATATCATCAGCCGGATCGTGTATGCCGAGAAGGGAAACGGGCTGGAAAAACTGCATTCTCTTGCTATTTCCACGATTAATTCCGTGATCGGCAAGATCGTCAAACAATCCGGCGTGGAAAAGGATGAAATCTCCACCATCACTTTTTCCGGCAACACCACCATGACCCAGTTGTTTTTAAATGTGAATCCCAGATATATCCGGCGAACTCCATATGTACCGGCCGCCAATATTTATCCGCCTTTCAAGGCCGTGGAAATCGGCCTGGATCTGCCGGATCACGTCACCGCCCTGGTCTATCCCCAGGTTTCGAGCTATGTGGGCGGAGACATCGTGGCCGGGGTCATGGGTTCGGGAATGTATAATGACGAAGAACTGACGCTCTACATGGACATCGGCACCAATGCCGAGGTGGTTATCGGCAACAAGGACTGGCTGGTGTGTGCGGCCTGTTCCGCGGGCCCCGCCTTTGAAGGCGGCGGGATCAAGCTGGGCATGCGGGCTGCCGAAGGCGCGATCGAGGATTTTTCCATTGATCCGGCCACGCTGGAGCCGATGAACATGACTATTGGAAATGTAAAGCCCAAGGGTATCTGCGGAAGCGGGCTTATTACAACCGTGGCCACCATGTTTGAGATGGGAATTATCGACAGCCGGGGAAAGTTCAACCGCGATCTGGATACGCCCAGAATACGGGAGGCCGACGATGTTTATGAATATGTGCTTGCATATGAGGATGTTTCAGGCGTAGATCGCGACGTTGTGATAAACGAGATTGATATTGATAACCTTATCCGCGCCAAGGGAGCGATCTACAGCGGGTGCCAGACCCTGCTGGCCGAAGTCGGACTTTCCATCCATGACCTGGACCGCATTATTATGGCCGGCGGGTTCGGAAGCTATATTGATCTGGAAAAAACCATGACCATTGGCCTGCTGCCGGAAATCGATGCCGATAAGGTCACGTTTATCGGAAACGGGTCCCTGATGGGCGCCCGGATGAGCGCGCTGACCAACAGTATCAGAAGAGACGTGGTCGCCACGCTTAATCGCATGACCAATTTTGAACTCTCGGAAACCAAGTCCTTCATGGATAATTA
>CAZTHW010000353.1:0-2051 GCA_964613595.1 uncultured Desulfobacteraceae bacterium
GTGTCCAACTGCCGAAATTCGGTCAAGCCGAGGCCGATGCCCATAACAATGCCGCCGAATACCTGGTTGTCGTAGGTGAGGCGATCCAGAACGCGCCCGCTGTCATGAGCCCCCAGGAAACGCAGGATTTTTACCTCACCGGTGCCGGTATCGACCTCGAGTTCGCAGAACTGGGCGCCAAAGGGGTTTACACTTTTTCCTTCCGGGTTGGGTCCCCGGTAGCCCACGCCCATGACAACGCCCCGTTTTTTCAGGCGGCTGACTTCCGTGACCCGGATCCGCTTTTCGCTGTTGCTCCTGGAAACGACTTCCACGCCCTGGTAAACCAGGTCTGCTGCCGGCACATCCAGATCTTCGGCCGCCATTTCAAGCACCTGGCGTTTGACGTCTATGGCAGCATTGCGAACCGTGGGCGATTCGGTGGGCACGGTCTTGCTGCCGCCGCTGGGCGTGGCATACTGGGTGGTGCCGGTATCCGCATGCTCGATCTGGATCACCTCGGGCCTGACCCCGAGTTCCTCTGCAGCAACCATGGCCATGACCGTCTTGGTGCCGGTGCCGATATCGCTGGCGCCCATGTTCAAATTCACGGATCCGTCGCGGAAGAGCTTGATCGCCACCGTGGCCGGCGGCCCGCCGCCGCCAACGATCCACACGCAGGCGCCCATACCCACCCCGCGCTTGACTGCCGGGTTCGCGCGGTTATGTTCACGGGCCCTTTTTACGGCCGCTTTCCAGCCGAACTGCTCGGCCCCCTTTTCAATGCACTGGCGAAGGCCGGTGCTGGTATAGGGAATGTTTCCGCGGGCCTGGCTTACTTCCGGGATGTTTTTCAGCCGCAGTTCCACCGGATCCATGCCGATTTTTTCAGCCAGATCATCCATTATCTGTTCCAGGGCCCAGCTTCCCTGGGGATGCCCCGGAGCCCGAAAAGGCCGGGCCGGACCGGCGTGCATATAGACATCCTTGGAACTGCAGCGGACATTGTCACATTGATACAGGTCCCGGATCTGCCAGTCCACCAGGGAAGTCCCGCCGGCCGGATAGGCGCCGCTCGGGCCCGTGCATTGAAAATCAAGCCCGGTCAGCGTGCCGTCTTTTTTGACCCCGGCCTTCAGGCGCATGGTATTGGCCGGCCGGTTTCCCACGCACAGATAGGTTTCCTCGCGGGTTAATATCATTTTAACCGGCCGGGCCGCCTTCCGGGCCAGCAGTGCGGCAAGCACGGTGTACTTGCCGGGCTGCAGCTTACTGCCGAAACCGCCGCCCATGTAATGACCGATCACGCGGACCTTGGAAAGCGGCATGTCCAGGACTTCCGATATCCGGGACTGCACCGCATATACGCCCTGGCTGGATTCCCAGACAGTAAGCCGGTCGCCGTCCCAGTTGGCAACGCATCCGTGCAGTTCCATGGGCGTGTGTAGCTCGCACGGGGTTTGGTAGGTCTGCTCAACCACGGCATCGGCACGGGAAAGCCCCTTGTCCGCATCGCCCCGGGTGTATTCATCCGAGCCCACGAGATTGCCGTTTTCGTGTACCCTTGGTGCCTTATCGTCCAGTGCCCGGTCATGGTCTGACACATTCGGCAGTACCTCGTATTCCACCTTTATGGCGCGGACCGCATCCCATGCCTGGTAGCGCGTATCCGCGGCCACGGCTGCCACCACTTCGCCTTCAAACCGGCAATGCGGATCAAAAAACGGGGCGGCATAGTCGTCGTAACTCCATTGCAGCCCCTTGGCATCAGGCGCGTCCCCGGAGATCACCGCGCGCACGCCCGGCATCTTCCGGGCCGGGTCTGCGTTTAATTTTCTGATCCTGGCGTGGGGATGCGGGCAGCGCAGAATGGCGCCGTAGATCATTTTGGGCAGTTTGATATCCGACGGGTACACCGCTGCGCCGCTGAGGCGCTCATATCCGTCCACCCGGGCAACGCGTTTTCCCACGATGTCGGTTGTTTCCCAGAAATCGGCCTCCCCGCCCGGCTCCGGTGTCTCGGGAACCGGCAGGCCCTGCCTGTAGTATATACCGTCGTCTTGTGCCATGGG
>CAZTHW010000354.1:0-2032 GCA_964613595.1 uncultured Desulfobacteraceae bacterium
GCCTGGAAGTGCACCCGGGTGAGCGCCTGGGTATTGTGGGTGGCAGCGGGGGCGGCAAAACCACGCTGGTCAACTTGATCCCGCGTTTTTTCGATGTCACGCAAGGCGCCGTCCGGATCGACGGCATTGATATCCGGGATGCGGCCATATCCGATCTGCGCAGCCGGGTGGCGGTTGTGACCCAGGAGCCGATTCTTTTCAACGATACCATCGGCAACAATATCGCCTACGGAAGTCCGGATGCCCCCCGGGAAAAGGTGTTTGACGCGGCCCGGGCCGCCTACATTTATGATTTCATCCAGAGCCTTCCCAAGGGGCTGGAAACCGGGATCGGAGAACTCGGCAACCGCCTGTCCGGCGGGGAGAAGCAGCGCATGTGCATCGCCCGGGCCCTGCTCAAGGATGCGCCCATCCTGATCCTTGACGAGGCCACCTCGGCCCTGGACGCCGAGGCCGAACAACTGGTACAAAAAGCCCTGGAAAACCTGATGTGCGGGCGCACCTCGTTTGTCATCGCCCATCGGCTGTCCACGGTTTTTGACGCCGACCGCATCATCGTGCTTGACGGCGGGCAAATCGTGGAGCAGGGCCGCCATTCATCGCTTCTGGCGGCCCGGGGGGAGTATTATAAGCTCTACTGCCGGCAGATGGCCGGCCGGTCCGATGATACCGGGGAAGATCCGGATTACTTTTCAGAATTCTACTGAGGTATGCCGATCAATACGATTGTCAATCGCTATATCCTGCGGGAACTGATCCCGCCGTTTTGCTTGAACCTGGTGTTTTTCATGTTCGTCTTTCTGATGCGCCAGATTCTCGATATCACCAATATGATCGTCAATTACCAGGTCAGCCTGGCGGCCTTTGTGCTGATGATCATCTATTCCATGCCCTATTTTCTCGTCTATATTATTCCCATGTCCGTGATGATGAGCGTTTTGCTCACGTTTTTGCGCATGTCTGCCGACAACGAAATCACGGCACTGAAAGCCGGCGGGGTCAGCCTGTACAGCCTGATGACCCCGGTGATGATTTTTGCAATTGCCGGTTTTCTGCTTTCCACGTTCATGGGCGCATACGGGATGCCGTTGGGGAAAACCGCTTACGAGCGGCTGTCCGTGGATGTGGTACGCTCCAATTACAACGTGGGTTTAAAAGAGCGCCGGTTTATAGGCAGTTTTGACGGGGTGATGATGTATGTCAATGAAATTGACATGAAAAGCCGGCAAATGCGCGGCGTGTTCATCGAGGACAACCGCAAAAGCGGCGCGAGCAGCACCGTGGTGGCCCCCCGGGGAACCCTCTTCGAAGGGGAGGATGCCAATACTTTTTTCATCCGGCTGCACAACGGGGTGATCAGCCAGGTCAAGCCGGGCGGAAAGTCGGCTGATGCCATCGGATTTGACACCTATGATATCCGGCTGGATATGAAAGGCGGGGCGGCTGATGCAGCATCCCGGAGTCGGGATGAAAAGGAGATGCGTTTCTCCGAACTGTGGCAATACCTGGAAAACGCGGAAAAACGGGATAAAAAATACTATTCGGTTTTAACCGAGATGCATCGGAAGTTTTCAATTCCCTTTGCCTGCATCGCCCTGTCCATTCTGGCCATGCCGCTTGGCATTCAGACGGTCTCGGCCCGCAAGTCCGCCGGCCTGGGCATCGGCCTGTTCTGCTTTCTGCTCTATTACCTGCTGCTTTCCGGCGGCATGGTGCTGGCGGAAACCGGCAGATGGCATCCTGTTTTGGTGTTGTGGGCCCCGAATGTGATCATGGGCGCCCTGGGGATCTATCTTTTTGTCAAGGCCGCAAAAGACAGTCCGGTTGCGATGTTTTCGGGGATCGGCCGGGGGCTTGGCAGGCTGCGGCGGATGCTGCCGGCCGGGCCGTCCAGGGGACCGGGGGGGACATCGGCGTCATGACGGTTATTCATCGATACATCACCGCATCATTTGTGAAGTATTTCTGTTTCGTGCTGGTCCTGGTGGTGGTGATCTACCTGTCTGTGGATTTTATCGGCCGGATTGACAAT
>CAZTHW010000355.1:0-2031 GCA_964613595.1 uncultured Desulfobacteraceae bacterium
GAAAATGATGGCGCTGGACGCCGCACGCGATATCAGCGCCGGAAAGACGGACCGGAAAGGCGCCCTTGACCAGATCCGGGCAAAGACCGATTCCGCACTGTCTGCTGAGTCCGGGGACATCTACTCCGCGGATATCCGTGAAAAACAGATGGCGGAAATCGAACTGCTGATCGACCATTACATGTGGCTGATGCAGATGCACGGAAAGGATTACGCCGAACTGGTCCGGAAGGTTTACCCGGACCGGGAAGATTACCGGCAGTTTCTGGAAAAGCTCAAGGAAAAGGAAACCGCGGTCATTGAAGCGGCCGGCCGGACCATGGGCGACAAGATGGACCCGGACGCGCTTGCCACGCTCCGGCGCGAAACAGAGCGACTGCGCGAGAAATCAATCCAGACGATTTATCATATCGATGCGGATGCGTGACTCATGCTGACGGACACGGAAGCCGCGTTGATTTACAAGGGCGCCTGTGTTCCGGAGCAGCTGCCCCATTACGTGACATCCATAACAGGGCAAACCGCCCGGCTCCATAAAGGCTACGTGGTATTTACCACCGACTCGCACCTGACGTTTGTCGGGTATCCCGCAGTTGCCGGGGCGGTCGGCCTGGAAAACGCCTGGAAAACCGCATGCCGACGTTTTTGCCCCGAAACCGCATCCGTCATCGCACCGGAGATTGCATTCCTGAAAACGGCCCCGCACTCAACGGTTTCAGACGATTATTTCCGCCTGGATCTGCCATGCACGCATTTGCAGCAAAAACGGGCATACATGATCCGCCGGGCCGGCCGGGAGGTTTCCGTCAGCAAAGGTGCCTGGAGCCCTGCGCACGAAAAGCTGGTGGCAGACTTCATTCGTGCCCGGCGGGTCGATGATGCCCATGCCCGGATCTTTGCCCGCATCCCCGACTACCTGGCCGCCGCCTCCCCGGCATGCCTGCTTGAAGCCCGCAAGGGCCGGGCTTTGTCGGCTTTTACGGTGGCGGATTTCGGATCGGCCGATTATGCTTTTTACATGTTCCATTTTCGCTCCCCGGACGATTTTGTGCCGGGCACAACCGATCTGCTGCTGTGGACGCTGGCCGAAACCGCCGCCCGAAAGGGGAAAAAGGCGCTTAACCTCGGCCTTGGGATCAACGAAGGGAATCGGCGGTTCAAACGACACTGGGGCGGCGGTCCTTTTCTGAAACATATGTCGGCGACCACCGAATGCCCCGGGTTTAGCTGGCGGGTCCTGGGCCGCACCATACGGCAGATGATTGCAGGTGGTCCGCCGGAGGGAAAAACATGACGGATTATGCATTTGACGGCAAGCATGTGCTGATCACCGGAGCCAGCGGGGGGATGGGATCGGCCCTGGCAAAGGACCTTTCCAAAACCGCGAAACGGCTGGTGATCACCTCCCGGTCAATGGCGGCACTGGAAGATCTCAAAAACTCGCTGCCCGGATCTTCAGAGGTGCACGCCATTGCCGCGGACCTGGCCATACCGGGAGAAGCCGCCCGCATGGCCAAGGCAGCCATTGATGCGGCCGGACACATCGACACGGTGTTCAACATTGCAGGCGTGGGCTATTTCGCCCTCATGGAAGAGGCCACAGAGGAGCGCATCCGCCAGCTTTTTGAAATCAACACATTCTCTCCCCTGATCCTGATCAAGACCCTTTTGCCCTATATGAAACAGCAGGGCGGCGGGCGCTTTATCAACATCGTATCCTGCGCCGGCCGGGTGCCCATCCCTTCGGTGGGGGTTTACGGAGGGAGCAAATCCGCGCTTGCGGTGATGACAAACACCATGCGCCTGGAATGCGAGCCGATCGGAATTGATATCATCAATATCTACCCGGGCACCGCTGATACCGCATTTGAAGAAAACGCACTGCGGGAGGCCGACCGCGGCGGATTCTGCGAGCCCAGGCAGCAGTGCGGCGAACCCCGATTCGATATCGCCCGCAAGGTGCTTGCCGCCGCAGTCGGCCCGCCCGGAGAGGTCTGGCTCGAGCGGGCGGGAAAGTGGCTGTCCCTGTCC
>CAZTHW010000356.1:0-2029 GCA_964613595.1 uncultured Desulfobacteraceae bacterium
CGTCTGCATCTTCCTTGTATCTGCGGCAAACTTGAAAATCGCTCAATTTAGGTATAAAAAATTCGCTTGAGCATCAAATGGCTTTATAATATTGTCATAATGCTGAACGACTTTCAAGTCTGCCGAACACCTGACTGCCAGCAGGGCATGTCTACGCCTTTGCGGACCGGCTGGCCGGATCCGGGGCAGCCTGTTTATAAATTTAACATCAAGTGATTTGAACGCATCTTTTTTTCGGTGCAGAAGAAACCACCCAAATCAAAGAAGGAGGAAACATGAAGATCAGCGACGTAAAAAACATTGCGGTTGTCGGGGCCGGAAACATGGGTCACCAGATTGCCACCCTGTGCGCCATGAAGGGCTACAAGACCGTGTGCACGGACGTTAAGCAGGAGGTTCTCGAAAAGGCGGAGTCTTTTGTGGACAATTATCTGCCCGGGCGTGTGAAAAAGGGCAAGATGACCGAGGCGCAGGCCAGGCAGGCCCGGGATAATATCCGGTTTACCCAGAGTCTGGAGGATGCGGCAAAAGATGCAGATTACGTGATCGAGGCGGTGATCGAGGTGCTGGATTTAAAGCGCAAGATTTTTGCGGACCTGGATAATATGGCCCCGGAACATGCTATTCTGGCCACCAACAGTTCGTTTATTGTCAGCTCGCGGATCGCGGATGTAACCAAACGGCCGGAGAAAGTCTGCAACCTGCACTTTTTCAATCCAGCCCTGGTGATGAAGCTGGTGGAAGTGGTACAGGGCCCGCATACCTCGGATGAGACAGTGGAGATTTCCATGGAGCTCTGCAACAGCCTGGAAAAGGTCCCCGTGCACCTGAAAAAGGAAGTCGACGGCTTTCTGCTCAACCGGATCATCCGCGCAATCTTTAACGAGGCACAGTGGATGCTGGAAATGGGCGTGGCAGACGTGGAAGATATCGACAAGGCCTGCGTCTACGGTGCGGGTCATCCCATGGGTCCGTTCCGGTTAAATGATCTGACCGGCATTGATCTGGCCTACACAATGGCCATGGAGAACTTCAAGGCCACCGGCGATTTCAAGGACCTGCCCTCGCCCAGCGTGGTCGAGCATTATGTCAGGGGCGAATACGGGGAAAAGACCGGCAAGGGGTGGTATGATTATTCGGACAAGAAATAGGCCGCTCGTCCTGGCATGAGAAGAGATTATTTAACCGCGGAGGATTTGCAATGACTGATAGAGAAGTTGTTTTTGTTGATGGTGTGCGTACTGCATTCGGGCGGATGGGCGGCACCATCCGGGATTTTTTCTGTTCCCAGATCGGCGGGATCGCGCTGAAAGGGCTGCTGGATAAAACCAAAATTGCGGAAAAAGCCCATGTGGACACTGTAATGGCGGGGTCGGCCGCCCACTGTTCCCATGCCCTGAACCCCGCCAGGTGGATCACCCTGTATGCGGGACTGCCGTATGAAACCACGGCATCCTATGTGGAGATGCAGTGCGGCTCGGCAATTGATTCGGTTAATCACGCGGCTTGGAAGATCCTGGCAAACCAGGCAGACATTGTTATCGCCGGCGGCATGGAATCCTACAGCCAGCTTCCGGCAAAGTTTTCCATGTCCACGCCTCCCTACCGGCTGATTCCGCCCATGCCCATCCAGCAGCAGCTCTCGCCCGTGCCCGAGGAGTGCATCGGCATGGGCCTGACTGCCGAAAATCTGCAGCAGAAGTATAACATCTCAAGGCAAGCTGCCGATGAGTTTGCATATAACAGTCAGATGCGGGCCAAGGCGGCCATGGAAGCCGGGTATTTTAAAGACGAGATAGTGCCGGTGACCATTCCGGGCACCCGCAAGACTCCGGAGGTCGTATTTGAAACAGACGAGCATCCCCGGTTCGAGACCACCCTGGAGGCACTGGCCAAGCTGCCGCCCGCGTTCACAAAAGACGGTACCGTTACTGCCGGAAATGCCTCCGGACGAAACGACGGCGGGGCTTTCCTGCTGATGATGACCCGGGAAAAAGCCGAGGAACTCGGCTATGCGCCAATGGCGAAG
>CAZTHW010000357.1:0-2020 GCA_964613595.1 uncultured Desulfobacteraceae bacterium
GAAATGGTCATGATGCCCAGCCCCCCGAGCTGGATCAGAAACAGAATCACGCCCTGTCCGAAAGGCGTGAAAAAACTGCCGGTATCCACTACGATCAAGCCGGTGACGCATACGGCGGAAGTTGCCGTAAACAAGGCGTCAATGAGACTGATGTGCGCTGCTTCAGTGGCCGCCGGTATCATGAGCAGAATTGCGCCCAGGACAATGGCCGTAAGGTAACTCAGCAGCAGCATCACAGTTGGGTGCATGCGGCTTAACATATGCAGTCCCTATGAGGTAGGAGGTTTTCTGCAATGCGCGTGTACAAGGCTTGATTACCATACCTTTTGCGGAAAGTAAATATTTTCGGCCTGCCGGGCGCGCCCCCTACATCATGAAAAACGGGTCCACATCGATTGCGGTGTAAACCTCGCGGGAGGCAAAAAGGGACGGGTTGTCTGCCAGCAGGCGGCGCAAAAGACCCTTGATGGCATCTGCAGAGGGGGATTTGAGCAGGATCTGCCAGCGGTATCTGCCGGCAATCCGGGTGACCGGGGATTCGATGGGGCCGAGGATCTGTACGGACCGGAAATTTCCGTTTTCGCTTTTCTGGAGCTGTTGGCACAGGCGGCCCAGGTCTTCTGCCTGCTGCCGGGTTTTGGTCTTGTCCCGGCCGGAGATCTTGAGCTGGGTCATGCGGGCAAACGGCGGGTATTGCAGGGATTTTCGGAACTGGATTTCCCGGTTGTAAAACGCCATGAAATCCTGGGCTTGTGCCGATTCAATGGCAAAGTGCTCCGGGCTGTAGGTCTGCAGCACCACCTTTCCCGGGGCAGTACCCCGGCCGGCCCGGCCGGCCACCTGGGCCAGCACCTGGAAGGTCAGCTCGCCGGCCCGGAAATCGGGAAATGACAGGGAAAGATCCGCGCAGATGATGCCCACCAGGGTAATGTTGGGAAAATCGTGCCCCTTGGCCACCATCTGGGTGCCGATCAGGATGTCGATTTTCTGTTCCCGCAGGTCCTTTAAGATTTTCAGCAGCGTGCCCCTGCGGTTGATGGTGTCCCTGTCCATGCGCGCCACCCGGGCCTTGGGGTAAAGCGCGCGCACCGCCTCTTCGATTTTCTCGGTGCCCATGCCCAACTGCTTGATCGAAGCAGAGCCGCACGTGTCGCACTTGGAAGCCGCGGCCCGGAAATAGCCGCACATGTGGCACTTGTAGGTGTTGGCCTTTTTGTGCAGGGTCAGGGTCACGTCGCAGTGGCGGCATTTCAGCGCCTCGCCGCACTGGGCGCACACCGGGTAGCTGGCAAAGCCCCGCCGGTTAAAAACAGCAGCACCTGCTCGCCCCGGGCCAGGGTGGCCCGGATTTCCGCGTCTAAGGCGGGCGTGAAAAACCGGCGGTGGCCCTTGAGGTCCTTGTGCTGCCGGAGATCCACCACCCGGACCTCGGGCATGGCCTGTCTGCGGATGCGGCGGGTGAGGTTTAATTCCCGGAATTTGCCGGCAGCCACGTTGTACACGGACTGCACCGAGGGGGTGGCCGATCCGAGCACTGCCGCGGCATCAGATAGTTTGGCGCGCACCACGGCCATGTCCCGGGCGTTGTAGTGCAGCCGGCCTTCCTGCTTGTACGATGTGTCGTGTTCCTCGTCCACGATGATCAGGCCCGGCGATTTCAGCGGGGCAAACACCGCGGAGCGCGCACCGATGACCACCGGTGCCTCCCCGCGGGCGATGCGCATCCACTGGTCAAACCGCTGGCCTGCGGAAAGGCCGCTGTGGAGCACGCCCACGCACGCGCCGAAACGCGCGCGAAAGCGCCGTTCAATCTCGGATATCAGGGCAATCTCGGGTACCAGTATCAGGGCTGTGCGGTTCTGTTCCAGTGCGGCGGAAGCCAGCTGCATGTAGACTTCGGTTTTGCCGCTGCCCGTAACCCCGGCCAGCAGATAGGCGCAAAAACCCGACTGCATGGCATCGATGACTTCCCGCACCACCCGCTGCTGCTCGGTTGTCAGGCGGGGCGGGGTGTCCGGGG
>CAZTHW010000358.1:0-1987 GCA_964613595.1 uncultured Desulfobacteraceae bacterium
GAGTGCCGGACTACGAATCCGTAGGTCGCAGGTTCGAATCCTGCCGGGCGCGCCAGGAAATTCAAGGGCTTAGCCGAGTTCGGCTGAGCCCTTTTTTCTATGATCGCAAACGACGGTTGGATTGAGCTAAAGCCTTATGGCTAAAGGGCATGGGGGCAGCAGGCGGGCCGGGATCAAGTATGCGTTTTCATAAAAATCGGATCAATGGCGTCTATTGGGGCGATTTTAATGGAAAAAACAAACAAAAACAGGTTGCATTCCGTATGAATTTTGATAAAGTATGCGCAAGGCATTACCAGTACCTGATTGTTATTCTCGCCATAGCCGTATCCATTTCCTTTCAGGGTTCTCGCGGGTTGTATGAAACCACCGAGGGTAGGTATGCGGAAGTCAGCCGGGAAATGATCGAAACCGGCAATTACCTGGAGCCAACCCTGAATTATCAGCCCCACTGGACCAAGCCCCCCTTGACCTACTGGGCCATTGCCGGCGGGCTGGCCGTATTTGGAAACAATGCCTGGGGCGCCCGGTTTTTCAATGTTATCGCTTTTGTCGGCGCTGTCTGGGCGGTGTACTACATGGGCGTGATCGTCGGCGGCCGGAATGTCGGCATTGTGGCCGCGCTGATCTACCTGTCCTCTTTGTTTCCGGTTGCGGGGGCGTTTGCTGTGACCACCGACACCCTGCTGACGATGTGGGAGCTCTTCGGCGTGATGGCCTACCTGCGGGCCTATACCCATTACGATGTTCAAATGCGTCGCCGCTGGACAATCGCCATGTGGTTTTTTTTCGGGATGGCGTTTTTCACCAAGGGACCACCGGCGCTTTTTCCTCTGCTGGCCATCGGTTTATGGCAGTGGCTGCATCCGGGGCGGGCCAGAGTGTTTAATGCCTATGGCATCGCGGTTTTCATGGCGGCTGCTTTATCATGGGTGGGCTGGATTTTCTGGAAACACCCGGACCTGCTCAACTATTACATCGGCCATGAAGTCGTCGACCGGCTTTCTTCACACGATCTGCACAATTCCGACTGGTACAAGCCGTTTACCCTCTATCTGCCGGCACTTTTATTCGGTAGCGGTCCCTGGTTTTTCATCGCCCTTTATCAATTTTTTAAAAAACAATACCCGTTCGTCCGTGCCCGGGTCGCGGCCTTTTTGAAAACCGATCATCCCATCGCCTTTGCCGTCTACTGGGTGCTGCTGCCGCTGGCGGTCTTTTCCATCGTCAAAAGCCGTCTGGCTCTATACGTTTTGCCATTGTTTGCCCCGCTTGTGTTGCTGGCGGCATATGCCATGGTCCATAATGCGGCCGATTCCCGGCGACTTTTGCGATTTACCGCCCGGCTGGCCATCGTGCTGGTGGTTGCATGGATCGGCGCAAAAGGGGTTTTGGCCCGGTATCCGGTTGATAGAAACATGAAACAGGTTCTCGAAGATGGGCGTGCCATATCCGCGGATGCCCCCATCGCTGTCTATGAAAATGAAAAACTTTACGGGATGCAATTTTATACAAACGGCCGGATGAAACGGGTGAGCCGCACCGGTGAAGAGCCTTGGGCCGACTGCGGCATCGATGCATTTCTGGCCGATTGCAGAGAAAAAAAATTGGATAGCCCCCACTGTTTGCTCCTGGTCAAAAAAGACCATTTGCCGGACTTACGTCAAATCATCCTAACCTCGGGACTGGCCTGCCGGGAATTTGATAATGGAAAATGGCGGTGGTTATTGCTGTCGGATTCGTAAGAAGGGCACCTGCGGTCGCGGTGTATGCCCAACCTTACCAAAAGGTAACTTTGAAATTATATTCGGGCAGTAGTGTCCGGTTAACTTCTTCTAAGTAACTTAAAATTTTATCCTATAATTTTAGTTACTTGTAAATTCGGGTTTCGCCCCCGGCGAAATGGGGTACTTTCAAATAAATTCAGTTGAAGTAGTTGCATAGGCCCCGACCGGGACAACTGAAATGCCAACATCTTCTTTGAACG
>CAZTHW010000359.1:0-1979 GCA_964613595.1 uncultured Desulfobacteraceae bacterium
CGAAATCACGCAGTAGCGAAAAGTTTGCCGGTATCCCGGGGAAAGATAAAATCCGTGTCCCCAGAAGAGCCTGTAAAAAGTCTTTTTTACAGGCAGTGTTAAATTTTAAGTGATTAAGTGTTTAAGTAAAATCAGAATGTTATATTTTTATTGCCTGGCGGACATAACATTTTTGAACTTTTTACGAAGCCATCAACTTTGAACCTTGAACCTTGAACGGATGAGCGGCCATGATCGATTCGATTATCAGCGAAGCAAAGGAAAAGATGAACAAGTCGGTGGACGCGCTGAAAAAGGATCTCCAGAAGATCCGTACCGGGCGCGCCTCGTTGAGCATCCTGGATGACGTGCGGGTGGATTATTACGGTACACCCACTCCGCTGAACCAGATCGCCTCGCTTTCGGTCCCGGAAAGCCGTTTAATTACAATTCAGCCCTGGGATTCCTCGGCGGTCAAGGAGATCGAAAAAGCGATCATGAAATCCAACCTGGGGCTGACGCCTTCAAGCGACGGAAAAATTATCCGCATTACCATTCCACCGCTGACCGAGGACCGGCGCAAGGACATCGTCAAGCAGGTCAACAAGATCTGCGAGGACTACCGGATCGCGGTGCGCAATATCCGCAGGGATGCCAACGATTCGTTAAAGACCCTCAAAAAGGACGGGGATGCCTCGGAAGACGACGTCGGCAAGGGTTTTGACGAAGTTCAGAAGCTGACCGACGAGCATATCAAGCAGATCGACGATATATACAAGGACAAGGAAAAGGAGATCCTTGAAGTCTAAGTCTGCCGACAACACCGCCCCGGACCCCTCGGACCTGCCGGGGCACGTTGCCGTGATCATGGACGGCAACGGCCGGTGGGCGAAAAAGCGCATGTTAAACCGGGTAAAAGGCCATGAACGCGGGGCGGATACGGTGCGCACGGTGGTTCGCACGAGCAGGGAGATCGGCCTCCAATACCTGACGCTGTATGCTTTTTCCACCGAGAACTGGCAGCGGCCGCAAACCGAAGTTACGGCACTGATGACCCTGCTGAAGCGTTTCCTGGATTCGGAAACCCGGGAAATGGCGGATAACAATATCCGGTTGAACGTTATCGGTGAAAAAGAGCGCCTGTCTGAGGACGTACAGACTGTGCTCGATCAGACCCTGTCTGCCACAGGCGGCAATGACGGAATGTGCCTGACACTGGCGCTGAGCTACGGCGGGCGCGCAGAGATCGCCAGGGCGGCGCGGGCCGCGGCACAGGCGGTCAAGGACGGACAAATCGATGTCAAGGAAATTACCCCGGAATACCTGTCCGGGTATTTGTACACAGCGCAAATCCCGGACCCGGAACTGCTTATCCGCACCAGCGGGGAAATGCGGGTCAGCAATTTCCTGCTGTGGCAGATCGCCTACACGGAAATTTTTGTCACGCCCACCCTGTGGCCGGATTTTACCCGCGAGGAATACCTCGACATTCTGAAGCATTTTAAGGATCGGGAACGCCGCTTCGGCCGGGTTTCGTCCTGATAAAATGGTTCCTGAGCAGTTTTTCCGCCTATACAAGCTCAATTATCCAGCCGGGATGATGCCATGCACTTAAAACGTTGGATTACAGCCATTGTCGCCATACCGGTACTGGTGCTCCTGATTATCAAGGGGCCGCCTGCGGTTTTTGCCGGGTTGATTGCACTTATTGCCATCCTTTCCATGTGGGAGTATTTCTACATTGTCTCAGGCGGCAACAAAACCGCTCTGTTGAAACCGATTCCCGTTGCAGGGGCTGCAGCCGGATTGCTGGTGATCGCGGCAGCCCTCTATGGCGCCTTTTCGGTGATGCTTTTGCTGGTGTTTGCTTCCCTGGGCATCGGCGCATTGCTGTCAATGCCTGCTTACCGGTCCGGGCCGCAGATCATGGAAACCGTGGCAAGACAGGTCCAGGGGGTGGTCTACATCCCGCTTGCCCTGGCTGCCCTGGTGCTGCTGCG
>CAZTHW010000360.1:0-1953 GCA_964613595.1 uncultured Desulfobacteraceae bacterium
TCCTCTGCAGAAGCGGCCGGCCGCCGCCGATCAGCGAGGCCAGCCGTCCGATGGACTCGCCGTATGCCTGGTTGTCCGTGACCGGGTCGGTGAGCACCACCTTGGACAGAAATGCGAAATTGGTGTTCTCGGATTTGCAGTCCATGTAGGCGTGGCCGTTGACGCAGACGAAATCCCGGTAGTTTTCCTGGGTGACAAACCCGCCGTTGTTGGTGCAGAAAGTCCGGGTCTCGTCGTCATACTTGGCGGTCTGGATGAAAAAGGACGGATCATAGATCACGTCGCACAGCTCGGCCATGATGTCCCGGTGCACTTCCACGCGCACGCCCACTTCGATGCCCCGCTGGTGCATGTGAATGCCGAAGCCGGCGGCCAGCGACGAAATCCAGTCCGCACCGGCCCGACCCGGGGCCAGGATGACCGATTCGGCAAGATAGGTACCCTTCTGCGATATCACCCGGATGCGGTCCGGGGCCTCGGGCACCACGTCAGTGACCGGCTCCGAGGTGCGGATGTCGATTTTTTTTCCCAGGGCCGCCTGCATCCGGGCGATGTATTCCGGTAGCCGGTCGCTGCCCAAATGCTTCTGGCGGATGAGCAGCAGGTCACTGCCGTGTTTCCGGGCGTGTTTGCGAAGCGCTTCGGCCGACTGCATATTGGTGGGGTAGACCGGTCCGGTCATGCCGAATGCATCGAAAATCGCTTCGGTTTCATCGATTAGCGCCCGGGCCTCGCCGATCGGCATGAACTGGGTCAAATCGGTTTTTCCGAGCTTCGGGATAAAGTTGAGCTTGCCGTCTGAAAACAGGCCCGCGCCGCCGATGCCGCACAAAACATCGCAGGGCTGACACTGCGGGCATTTTGCACCTTCATTGATGGGGCATTTCCTTTGATGCGGCGGTTTGCCCTTTTCAAGGAGCAGCACCTTGAGGGCGGAGCGATCGGCCAGATAGTGGGCGGCAAACAGGCCGGCCGGCCCGCCCCCCACGATCACGACATCGTATTTTTCCGGGGGTTGGGAGGTCATCGAAAGGTCGCCGGTTTTTGTCTCGGGCTTTTTAGCGTGCGTGCCGTGCTATTTCCGCAACGGGGTGATCTGCTGCTGTGCCTTGCTGCAGATCAGGTCCGCGGCTGCCTGCGCAGAATAATCTTCCATGTCAAGGATGAGATCATAGAGCGAAGGATCCTGCCAGTCCACCTGGAAGTATTTTTGAATGTAGGCCTTTTTTTCCTCTTCCTCGCTTTTAATCGTCTGCTCTGCGGTCTTGCGGGAATAGTTCAGTGTTTCCATGGTTTGCTGGATTTTCTGTTCATGGGTTTTTTTCAGCAGCACATGGAAGGTCTCCGGCTTTTTCCGGAGGATGCACTGGGCGCCCCAGCCCAGGATCACCGCGTTTTCGTTTTTGTAAATGTTTTCCACCAGCTCCCGGGTCTTGTCGTAGTAGGTCGTGTCGTCCAGGCATCCGTGTTCCCGGTCCACAACCCGCTGGACAATCGAGCAGGTGTATCGATCCAGGTATCGCAGGATATTGGAGCTTCCAGGCTTGAGGAAAGTCTCGGCCTCGCTTTTTGACATGTTTAACTGTTTTGCCACTTCTGCCACCAGTTGTTCGCCGATGTATTCAAATCCGAGTTTCTCGGCCACCCCGGTTGCCACGCGCTGGCCGCCGGCCCTGTACTCACTGGTCATGGTAATCACTGCCATATTCGTCTCCTTGTTTCCGGTACCGTGCTGTATCTGCCAATTCGTTTTCACGAAGTTATGGGCAAAATATTAAGCCCGATCCTCCCGCCAGTCAAGCAGCAATTCCCGACAGCAATTTCCGGGTAAAGGGCAAATTGCCTGTCCCTGTCCGGGCATGAAAACAAATCCTAAATTGAGCGTTTCAAATTTTTACACGGATCAATATGTTATATTTTTTTAAGGAATTAAGTCATTTTCAGGTGTTAAAA
>CAZTHW010000361.1:0-1932 GCA_964613595.1 uncultured Desulfobacteraceae bacterium
ACCAGGACGCGTTCGAACAGGCACTGCGAATCGGCCGGCCGCCCAATGTGGCCGAACTGTTTCCCAATTCCCGGGCATTAATTGTCAGCGGCAGGTTCATCGACCGGGCCATGCTCAAAAAAGGCAAAGCCATTGCCATGGCGGCCAACGGAAGGAACTATTTCGCCATCCGCGGCGCCCTGATAGCGGCCCAGCGGGCCAATGCCGCAATTATCATTGAAATCGCAAAATCCGAAAGCGGATACTGCGCGGTCAATTTCTACAACATCGCCCGCCTTGTTGACGATCTGTGCAACGAGCTCAACATTACCGTCCCTGTTGCCGTTCACGCAGACCATTACGGCATCAAAGGCCCTGAAGACGTGGCGTATGCCAGAACCGAAATTCCCAGCATGTTTGACGCCGGCATCACCTCCATTGCCATTGACGCCTCGCACATGTCGGATGCGGACAACCTCCTGGCCAGTCTTGAGCTGTGGCCGTACGTGCCTCAATGGGCGGGCCGCGAAACCGAAGTCGGGGAAATCAAGGGCAGCACCGGCCTGTCCACGCCCCAGGAAGCCCTGTTTCTCATCCAGGGGTTAAATGCACACGACATCTTTCCGGACTGGATCGCGCTGAACAACGGCACCTCACACGGTATTGAATCCGGTTCCGAGGGCATCCAGGTGGAGCTGACAGCTGAAGTTCACGAAGCGGTATCCGCCTACAAAGTATCCGGGGCCCAGCACGGCACCTCGGGCAACAGCTCGGATCGCCTGCGGCGCATCGCCGAAGAGACCCGGACCACAAAGGCCAACGTGGCCACCTCCCTGCAGATGATCTCCTGGGGACTGGAAGTAAACGACTACGGCAACGCCCGGCTCGATGAAAACGGCAATTTCATCAAGGTCAAAGACCAGGGCGTAACCGAGCAGACCTGGGCCGAGATGACCGCCCACGCGGAATCCAAGGGGCTGAAAAAGGGCGACTACAAAAAACTCAACCTGCCCTTTGAAAGCCGGCTGCTGGCCCAGCCCAGAGACGTCCGGGAGCGCATGGCCGACCGGGTGGCCGAATTTGTCTACAGCCTGCTCACGGACGTGTTTAACTGCAGGGACACCGCGCCCATTGCCCTTGATGAAATCCTGGCGGCCGGATCCCATGATCCAGGGCCCAAGGTCGGCCGCATCGAAGACCCGGACCAATGGACCCCGGAAAAAATCCGCGAGCGGGCTTCTGAAATCAACCGGGAGCGGGGCGAATCCGGCGACTTTGAAGACTGATGAACCTGCAGACAGATCCATGAAGAAAAAATATTTCTGCCCGTATTGCGGGCGGCACTTGGTGGAAAAACTCGTGGAGGGGCGGATGCGGGATTACTGCAGCGCCTGCGCGGCTCCCCTCTATGAAAATCCGGTGCCAGCCACATGCATTGTCGCAGTGGATGAAAAAAGCCGGGTACTGATGGTCAAACGCAACATTGAACCCAAAATCGGGTACTGGTGCCTGCCCGGGGGGTTCCTGGAAACCAATGAAACACCCGAACAGGGCGCCCTGCGGGAACTTTCCGAGGAAACCGGGATTTGCGGAAAAATCGACATGCTGCTCGGGGTGATGACCAACGGCGGAACGGTTTATGAAACCATCCTGATGACCGGCTTTCTGGTACGCAGCTTCTCAGGCACGGCCATAGCCGGGGATGACGCCGGGGACGTGGGATGGTTTGACCCGGACCGGCTGCCGGAAATCGCTTTTGACAGCCACATGTCCTTTATCCGGATTTACTGTGCGGCATATGCCGGATAACGCTAAGATCCGCCCACAGGCCGGGGCTCGGGGGCTGCCGGGTTCCGCCCGGGAGTCTTCCCATTTCCGCTTCATCTCCCGGATGCGATCCACAAAAGCGTTGCGGGCCTCTTCGGGAATCACCCGCATGATGCCCGCAGCCAC
>CAZTHW010000362.1:0-1909 GCA_964613595.1 uncultured Desulfobacteraceae bacterium
ATGAACAGCCCGGCCACGTGGAACAGGGGCAGCAGGCTCAGATGCACATCTTTTCCAGACAGGGCGAAATAATAGTCCAGGTGCAGTCCGGCGCAAAGCACGTTTGCGTGGCTCAGCAGAGCGCCTCTGGGCCGGCCGGCGACTGCCGCGGTATGGATGATGACAAACCCGTCATCACTACACACATCCACGGATCCGGCCTCGTAACCGGCATCGACCAAAGAGCCGAAGGATTCGAAATTTCCGGCATCCGCCTTGAGGTTATAATACCTGTGCACCGAGGGCAGATCGGCCTTGCGCTCTGAGAGCATGTCCTGGAACTCCGCATCTGCAAACAGCAGCCCCGGTGTGCAGTCGTTTAGATTGTAGCAGACCTCGTCCGCACTCAGCCGCCAGTTGATCGGCACCACGATGGCACCCACAGCCGCTGCCGCACCATATAGCAGAAAAAACGCCGTGCTGTTTTTGCCCAGCACCCCGATCCGGTCGCCCTTTTCCACGCCCGCGGCCGCCAGCCCGCCTGCCAGGAGATCCACCCGGTCTTGAACCTCTGCGAATGTCAGGCTCCGGTCTTCATCGTCTTCGTACCACGCCCGGAAAGCGGAAAAAGTCGCCGCATTGCGCACAATCAGGTCATAAAATGTAAAGTCATAGAGTCCCATGGAGTCTTCCCGTCAAATCCAATTCAGGGTTGGTTATCAGGTCGGTGAACCGGTATCCGGCGCTTCCGGATTACTTTACTTCACGGTGATTACCGGGCACGGGGCCTTTAATATAATGAACTGGGCAGTGGAGCCGAGAAGGATTTTCTGGGCTTTGGATTTTTTCTTCACGCCCACATACACCAGGTCCATCCCGTTGTCCTGGGCAAACCGGACAATGTCTTCGCCCGGGGTCATACCCCGGGCCAGCTGGTGGACCTCGTAATCCACCCCTTTTTCCGCCAGAAACTCACCGGCTTCCTTCAGACTTTTCTCCACCCGCTGAATATCCTTGGTGCTTTCACTGCTGCCTCCTTCCATGGAAGTCAAAAGAAAGACCCTTGCATTGAAGTGCTCCGCGTGCTCGCGGGCCAGGGCCAGTGCAGCCTTGGACACCCCGGTTTCATTGTATCCCACTAAAATTTTCATTCTCTTTTCCTTATTACGCGCATTTCAGGCAAACCGCGGCTACATCCAGCGTTTGCGACGTTTGTACGACTTGATTTCCTTAAAGGACTTGCGGCCGCCGCCCTGGGTGATGCCCATGTAGAACTCCTTTACATCCGGATTGTCCTTGAGTTCCTGAGACGGGCCCTCCAGGACGATCTTGCCCGATTCCATGATGTAGGCATACTGGGAAATTTCCAGTGCGATCTTGGCGTTTTGCTCCACCACCAGGATGGTGGTGTTGAGCTGTTTGTTGATCAGTTCAATATTTTCAAAAATTTCTTTTACCAGCAGCGGTGCCAGGCCGAGCGAAGGCTCATCGAGCATCAGCACCTTGGGCGCACCCATTAAGGCCCGCGCAATGGCGATCATCTGCTGCTCGCCCCCGGAACAGTACCCTGCCAGCCGGTTGGTGATATTCGATAATCGCGGGAAATGCTGATACATCAGTTCATGGTCTTCACGTATCTTCTGCTGGCCGTCTTTCCGGGTGATGGACCCGACCTGGATATTTTCATCCACTGTCAGGTGCTTGAAAACCCGCCGGCCTTCCGGCACCATCACCGCCCCCAGACGTACCACCTGTGTGCCCAGGACATTGGTGATGTCCTGGCCCCGAAACTTGATGTATCCGTCCCGGATAAACCCGTTTTCCGGCTTGAGCAGCCCGCTGACAGCCCGTAGTGTCGTGGTTTTTCCCGCCCCGTTGGTGCCGAGCAGGGCAACGATGCCTCCTTCCGGAACCCGCAGGCTCACACCCC
>CAZTHW010000363.1:0-1906 GCA_964613595.1 uncultured Desulfobacteraceae bacterium
CCGTGGCCCAGTTCACCGCTGCTTTGCCTTCCTACCAGTCAAACCTGATGGAGGAGCTCAGAAGACTGATTGTATGGCTCAATGACCACGGGGTGGATATCAGCGAACAGATGGTCCGCGAGTACCTGGATCCCGGCATGGCCATGCAGATGGCCGCCCGCACCCTGACCGGACTCAGCAGCGTGCTGACCAACGCCTTTCTGATCATTCTCACCGTGATTTTCATCCTGCTGGAGGCAGCCGGTTTTCCGGAAAAAATCAGAAACGCGTTCAAGGCCCCGGAAAAATCCCTTTACAATTACAGACGCTTTACCCGGAGCGTCAACCGGTACCTGGCCATCAAAACCCTGCTCAGCGTGCTGACCGGCCTGTTGATCTGGATCTGGCTGTCGGTGCTGGGCCTGGATTTTGCCCTGCTCTGGGGGCTGCTGGCGTTTATGCTCAACTATGTGCCCAATATCGGCTCGATCATCGCCGCCGTGCCCCCCATCCTGCTCGCCCTGGCCCAGTTGGGTCTCTGGCCGGCCGCGCTTTGCTCAGCCGGATTTGTGGCGGTCAACATGGCCATCGGAAACTTTCTTGAGCCCCGCTTCATGGGCAGCGGGCTGGGACTTTCCACGCTGGTGGTATTTCTCTCCCTGGTTTTCTGGGGATGGGTGCTGGGCCCGGTCGGGATGCTCCTGTCCGTGCCGTTGACCATGATCTTTAAGATCGCCATGGAAAGCAACCCGGAAATCCGATGGCTGGCGATAATGCTTGGCAATGAAACCCCCGACCCTCAGATGATGCATCCGGAGATCGAAGACGATCCGGTTGCCTCCGGAACCTCAGAAACGCGATAAATCAACCCCGGAACCTGTTTTTAAAATGCCTGTCAAATGGTCGCTGAGCAGTCTGTATTTTATTTATTTCGCTATACTCGGGATCTACCTGCCCTATTTCAACCTTTATTGTTATCACCTGGGATTTTCCGGCTTTGAAATCGGCACCATTTCCGCGCTGCGCACCCTGGCCACCGCCCTTTTCCCGCTGATCTGGGGGGCAATCGCGGATCGTTTTGCCATCCGCCGGCCGATTTTCATCTTCTGCCATTTTGCCAGCACCGCCATATGGGCGTTTTACCTGCTGACCACAGATTTCTGGTTCATGCTGGCCATTACCGGATTTTACGGGATTTTTTACGCGCCCCTGATCTCCTTTCTGGAATCGTTTTCCATGGACCTGCTCGACACCGAGAAAAACCGTTACGGCCGGCTGCGGGCATGGGGATCGATCAGCTTCATCATCATGGTCACGGCAGTGGGGCGGGCCATTGACGCATTTTCCGCGGATATCATCATCGTGCTCATCCTCTGCGGCAGCCTGATCCAGTCACTGCTGGCCTTAAACGTGCCCCGCACCGCAGGACACCGGCAGCAGCTTTCCTTTTCCGCGGGCGCCAGGACGCTTTTGAAAAGGCGCGTGGTGATATTTCTGATCGCGGCATTCCTGATGCTCGCCAGCCACGGCACGTATTACGGTTTTTTTTCGATTCACCTGGAAAACATCGGGTTTAACTCCACATTCATCGGGTTTGCCTGGGCGCTGGCAGTGCTGGCGGAAATCGCGGTGATGGTATATTCGGTCCCCATTTTCCGGCGGTTTTCCCACGAGCGGGTATTAATTGCCGCGTTTGTCCTCACCGGGATCAGGTGGCTGGTGCTGGCGGGCTCCGGGTCCGCCTGGGTGATTCTCTTTACCCAGTTGTTCCACGCGTTTTCCTACGGCGCCTTTCACGTGGCCAGCATCCTATACATTGACAAGCTCACCCCGCCCGAGACCAAAACCATGGGCCAGGCGGTCAACAATGCCGTGACCTACGGCCTGGGCATCATGGCGGGGTTTATGGCCAACGGCTATTTTTTTG
>CAZTHW010000364.1:0-1895 GCA_964613595.1 uncultured Desulfobacteraceae bacterium
CGTAAACAGCTTTTTTGCCTGGCTGGCCTGGTCTGCTGGGACTGAAAGACCGGATAAGAATTATACCTACACCACCAACTGGCCCTATGATCCGCTGGTGGGAAACGAGCCGATTCCCGGGACCCTGATATGGTCCATTGTCAGCGTGATTCTGCTGATCCTGGCGGTTGCCGCAGCCGTTTTTTTCTACCTGCGCTATATCAGCTACGACGAATACGAACCCGAAATTTTAAAAGATTTTGCCGAACCGCAGCCAACACCGAGCCAGAAGGCCCTGCTGCCGTATTTTGTCGTGGCCATTCTTTTGTTTATCCTGCAAATCGGTCTGGGCGCGGTGACCGCCCATTACACGGTTGAAGGCACATATTTTTTCGGCATCCCCATCGGCCATATCCTTCCCTATGCCGTGACCCGGACCTGGCACCTGCAGTTGGCCGTGTTTTTCATCGCTACCTGCTTTCTGGCGGCCGGGCTTTTTATCGGGCCGTTTGTGGGGCGCGAACCAAAGGGACAGCGCTTCTGGGTGGTCTCGCTTTTTGGCGCCGTGGTGCTGGTGGTGCTGGGCTCCATGGCCGGGGCCTGGCTTTCGATCAGCGGGTTTCTTGAAAACGCAAGCTTTCTGTTCGGCCACCAGGGCTATGAATTCATTGAACTGGGGCGCGTCTGGCAGCTTCTGCTGATCGCGGGCATGATCATCTGGCTGGTGCTGGTGCTGCGTTCAATTGCCCCGGCATTAAAAGATGAAGACGACAAGGGCGGGCTGACCCACATGCTGCTTTACAGCGCGGTGGCCATTCCGCTGTTCTACATGGCGGGCCTGATGTATACCAACAGCACTCATCTGTCCAATGCAGAGTACTGGCGCTGGTGGGTGGTGCACCTCTGGGTGGAAGGTTTCTTCGAGGTGTTTGCCACCGTGGTCATGGCATTTCTGCTGGCTTATATCGGGGCGGTGAGCCGGAAATTCGCACTGACAACGGTTTATTTTATTGTTTTTTTGTATTTGGGAAGCGGTGTGATCGGCACGTTTCATCACCTGTACTGGAGCGGCAGCCCTACGCCGATCCTGGCGCTGGGCGCTGTTTTTTCAGCCCTGGAGGTGGTGCCCCTGACCCTGCTGGGCTTTGAAGTGGTGCACAACCTCCGGGTTGTTGAGGCCGGAGGCCGGGATTACGCCTATAAGTGGCCTATCTATTTTTTCGTGTCCGTGGCGTTCTGGAACCTGGTGGGCGCAGGCGTTTTCGGATTTCTGATCAATCCGCCGATCGTGCTTTATTACGCGCAGGGCATCAACACAACGCCCATACATGCCCATACCGCCCTGTTCGGGGTCTACGGCATGTTGGCGATTTCGCTGATGCTGTTTTCCGTGCGCCATATCGTTTCGCGCCGGGCATGGTCGGACCGGCTGCTTAAATGGAGCTTCTGGGGATTAAACGGCGGTCTTGCTGCCATGGCCGTGTTCAGCCTGATTCCGTCAGGCTTTTATCAATTGTTTTATGCGATCAAAGAAGGCCTGTGGTATGCCAGGAGCCCGGAGATCGCATCCGGACCGGTGATTCGGGCGTTTTCCTGGGCGCGGCTGGTGCCGGACGTGATTTTTGCAGCAGGCGCAATTCTGCTGTTTTTCTTCCTGGTCCGGGCGATATGGCTGTCTTTTGTCCGGCCGGATCGTGTCTAAACAAAAAGACGGTTTTCTGTCGGGCATGATACATCATATATCCGAGGCCGTCAAATTCTTAAGGAGGCATGTAATGCAGTTTAACTCTGATGATCCTGGGGGATCGCCCATGGAACTTGAAAACGAGGACATTATTGCCGCCATGAAGGAGATGCAGGGCTATATCGATATCACGCCCGCGGATTTCATGGAGATCTACCGGTTTGCCTACAAC
>CAZTHW010000365.1:0-1875 GCA_964613595.1 uncultured Desulfobacteraceae bacterium
GCCTTGTAGTAATTCAGGTGGCCCTCCAGGCCGAAATAGGTATTATCCGAGGTCAGGGAAAAAATGGCCACATTTTCAAGCTCCAGGCGGGAGACCAGGTCTTCCATGAAAACGGAGTACTGGCCGAACCGGCACGGACCCGAGGCAGAGGCCATAAAATAGACCAGGATTTCGTCATCTCGTTTTTTGTTGTAGGCGTAATTAAGCAGGGTCCCGGTTGTCAGTATCAGTGGGAGGCACTCCTTGCACGAGGTATGGGCCCGGCCGAGCTTGAGCACGTTCTCGTCTGCCGGAGGATGGGGGGCCACGTGCAGCCCCGAGGCTTCAAACGCGGCTGCCACCAGTTCGGTACCCAGCCTTCCCATGGAAGGGATCAGAAACGTGACCCGCGGATCGGTTAAGGGAATCTCTCGCCCGTCAGATGTCTTGACCATGGGCGTGCCGTTATCCAGAAAGGTCCGTGCAGGTAAAAACGCGCCCCGATCGGCAGGCTGATTTCTGGTGAGCAGAAGCTGGCGGTACTCGGCCACAATATCCAGAAATGCCTCGATCCGGGTTTCGATGCCGGCATCCGCGGTGTGGCTGTCAAGCTCCAGGGTCAGCGAGGGTTTTCTGCCCATGATGTCTCTGAAATACCCCACCACGAATGAATCCGGTCCGCAGGAAAAATTGGTGATATAGGTGGCAAAAAGCTGGGAATGGTTTTTGACATACCTGGCCGCCTTCAGGATCATCTGCCCCATGCCCCAGTACATATGCGGCTTGGAATCCTCTGCTTCAATGGGCAGAAAATCCAGCGGGATCACGTAAACCCCCCGCGAAGCCAGCTTGTGGGGTATGCCCATGTGGGCTTCCTCCACAAAACCGTTATACGGCCGGCCGAAAATCACCACCCCGATTTTTTCCGGATCTGCCTCAAGTTGTTCAAGCGCCCGGGCGCCTATCTGTTTCATTTCCGCAAAGCATGCCATTTGCTGTCGCTTGGCGGTTTCAAATGCCTCTTCCGCTGTTTTCCGATCCACCCCCATGTCCACGGCAGTCCGGACCAGCGGGTCTTTTGCCGCATCCGGTCCCGGGGACATGTCAATAAAGGGAGAAAGCACCCGGGTTCCCTTTTTTTCCAGTTCCGAGAGGGTTTGCCTGAAGGTCGTGCACAGGTAATAGGGCTCGCCCTGGACAAACGGGCAAACCTGGGAATTGGCATATCCGTTTTCCACATGCACGGATTTTACATGCGGCAGAAAGATGAATTCAGGGGGGGCTTCCGAATGAATCAGGGAATAGAAATACCCGTGGGAGAGTTCGGCCGGGTAGCAGAAGGCGGCATTGCGCATTTCAATACCCTCCGGCGCGGGCCGCTCGGAAAGCACGGGATCAAAGCCCAGTGCTGCGAAAAACCGGGAATACAGGGGATAGTAGCTGTTGGTCAAAAAGCTCTTGTTAATGCCCACGCGGCCCCGCCGGGCCGGACTTTGCGCCCGGGGCGCGGCGTATTTGTCAAATACGAGATGTTCCCGCTTTTTGACCATGTCCAGGGACTGGATATCATACTTGAGATTGTAGCGCAGATTGTAGTAGCGGTTGCAGGCGCCCCCGAACGGATAACGCTTGCCTTCGAGTTCGATCACGGCGATTTCGCATCCGCGGTCGCATTTTTCCTTGCCGCCCTTGCAGGTAAAGGATTTCCGGTAGACCACCTCGCGTTCGGCCAGGGTCCTGAGGTCAAAGTCATGGCTGTCAAGCAGCCCCATGTCAATTCGCTTTTTGATCTCCAGGGCCACGCCGAATGCGCCCATCAATCCGGGTTCCGGCGGCACGATAATGGGCTTGGACGACAGTGCCGCCATGGCCAGGGGCACGGCCCGGTTGTAGCAG
>CAZTHW010000366.1:0-1873 GCA_964613595.1 uncultured Desulfobacteraceae bacterium
AATCCCGGAGGGTTTCAAATTTTAACACCTAAAAATGACTTAATTCCTTAAAAAATTTAAAATATTAACCCGTGTAAAAATTTGAAACGCTCATTTTAGGTTAGACCATCACGACCGACATGGCTTCCTCCACCGTGGTCTGGCCTTGGCAGACCTTTTGCGCGGCGTCTTCCCTCAGGGTCCTGAGCTTTCCGGAGTCGATCAGTTCCCGGTTGATTTCAGCTGCCGAGGCCCTCTTCATGATCATGTCCTGGACTGCCTCATCCACCCGGAGCACCTCGAAAACTGCGGTGCGGCCCCTGTAACCGGTATTCATGCACCTGTTGCATCCGCGGCCCTGAAGAAAATTGCAGTCGGATGTCTGCTCCAGGCCCAGGGAGCGCAGACCCTGCTGCGAAGGCGTATAGGGTTCTGCGCAGTTCGGGCATACCCGCCGCAAAAGTCGCTGGGCAAATGACACCAGAAGGGTGGAGGAAATCAGAAACGGTTCCACGCCCATGTCAATCAGACGGGCAATGGCGCCGGCTGCATCATTGGTGTGCACCGTGGACAGCACCCGGTGGCCGGTCATGGCGGATTGAACCCCGATCCTTGCTGTTTCCGCGTCCCGCATCTCGCCCACCAGGATTACATCCGGGTCCTGGCGCAGCATTGAGCGCAGGCCCGAGGCAAAGGTCATGCCCGCGCGGGTGTTGAGCTGGATCTGGCGTATGCCCGGCACCCGGTATTCAACCGGGTCCTCCAGGGTGATGATATTGATATCCTGCCGGTTGATACGCCGCAAAATGGCATACAGGCTGGTGCTTTTGCCGCTGCCTGTCGGGCCGGTCGACAGGATCATGCCGTATGGCTTGCTGATGGCGTCTTCCATTTTCTGCATGTCATCTGCATTCATGCCCAGATCATCCAGGGTGTAGGTGCTGGCACTCATGTCCAGAAGCCGCAGCACCACGTTTTCCCCGTAAATGGTGGGAATGCAGGAGGCGCGTACGTTGATTTCCCGGCGGTTCATGGTGACCGTGAACCGGCCGTCCTGAGGAACGCGCGTCACGGATATATCCATGTTTGAAAGAATTTTGATCCGGGAAGTCAGGGCGGGCATCAGCTTTTTGGAAGGTGCCGGCACTTCCCGCAGCCGGCCGTCAACCCGGAATCTGACCTGGACCCGGTTTTTCTCCGGGCTGATATGCACGTCGCTGGCTCCCTGGCCGACCGCCTGGGCAAGAATGGAGTTGACCAGCTTGATCACCGGCGCCTGGTCCGCCTGGGTTTCCAGGGCGTGGACATCCTGGTCTGCCGGGCGTACGGTGTCTTCTTCATCCCGGACCGCGGTGATGTCTTCGTCCACGCTTTTCATGACATCGTCCATGCCCCGGTACAGGCCGTACAGAGAGTTGTAGGCCTGTTCATAATCGGCTTCCGTGCATACAACGGGTTCGATTTCCAGGTTAGTCATGACTTCCAGGGAATCCAGTGCGTCAATATCCAGGGGATCCGGGGTGGCAACCCGCAGAACGTTGCCGCCCTTTGCCACCGGGATTGCCCTTTTCTCCTTGGCTGTATCAGGCGGGATGATTTCCGCCAGGTTGAGGTCAATGGGATATTGGGACGGTTCATACCGGGCAATGCGAAGCTGGCGGCTGAGCATGTTCACAATGTCATCTTCCTTGCAGATATTTCTGTGCACAAGGAATTGCCCCAGTTTCTGCCCGGTTTTTTTCTGTTCCTGGAGGGCGTTCTGCAGTTGGTCTTCGCTTAGCAGGCCCTCTTCGATCAGCATTTCACCGAGGCGTTTTTTCTTTCTCAAAACCTGATCCCTTTCATCTTTTCACCTAAATTGAGCGTTTCAAATTTTTACACGGATCAATATTTT
>CAZTHW010000367.1:0-1870 GCA_964613595.1 uncultured Desulfobacteraceae bacterium
TCGTATATGTTTTCCTTGTCCAGGCCGATGAATTCCTCGGGACGCTGCCCGGCAATCCGTTTGGCGATCTTTCTTAACGCCGGCAGCCGGACGCCAAGGATTTCCTGGCGCGTGTGGATGAGTTTTTCTTCAAAGGCCCTGTAATCCTCCTCGGATAGGCTTTTCAGCTCCTGGATTACCGAATTTTTATTGTCCATGGCCTTCCTTTATACGCGAAATTTCCCGCTTTAGCTATGCCGCAATAACGTCATTGGGCGGCAGGAGATTGCTCAGCACGTGGGCGCGATGAATCCGGGCGGCCTGGTAGAACCGGTAGACCGGCAGCTTGTCCATGTCCTTCGGGATCTTTTCCGGATCCAGGTCATCAATGCTTGCCGACCACTTGGGCCCCTTGTATTGCGGCACCCGCGTGCTTCCCCCGAATAGTCGATTATCCCGCATCGCCGCTTTCCAGGCCCGGACGCGCGCCTGCTTGTCCCCTTCAAGTTCGATGATTTTCTTCACGGACTTGCGAATGTCTTTCCATTTTCTTCCAACCCCGCCTGCTCCCTGCCGGGGCGCTTTATCCAGGTATGCCTGAAACATTTCATGCATGGCTTTGCAGCCCGCCAGATAGTCTTTCGGGTTTTCCCGTTCAATTTTTTTCCCGTCTGAGGCCCGGACATAGCTCCAGCGCAGGTAGGGCCGGTCCGGATAGGTTGTTGCCGCGGCGTGACCCAGGGGAAAAGCTTGACTCAGCCCGTATGAGACCAGCTTGTTTATGAATCCCTTTGCTTTTTTTTGAATGTAGTCGAAAATACCATCATCTGAGACCTGCAGATCAATGCTTCCCGCCTTTATGGCGTTATAACTGTGATTTGCGCCCATGAATCCGTAATGGGCAAACGTATCGGCATACACGTGGGCGGTGATCCCCATCAGGTGAAGCCCGTAAGGCGCTTCTGCTGCAACCGCCGTGTTCCGCTTTACCATGGTTTTGGCAAGCCGGCTGTTTTTCCGGCACAGGAGCTTATCCGTCGGCGTTTTTCCCTCCGCCCCGGGCAGAAAATGAAACGGCAGCCAGACCCTGCGCTGATCCTCGCGGTCGGCATTCTTGAAATCCAGCATCTTGTGTGCCGTCATTTCTGCAAGAATGCTTCTTCCGTCCGCCAGAAACACATCCTTGTCCCAGATCGCACCGTCAACGTACTCACTTGCAGTGGCAACAATCTCCGCCGCCCCAACACGCATCCCGGCAGCCCGGGCCAGGGCATAAACGCCAAAATAATGCATATCCTTTTTCATACGGTCCTCCCCCAAGTTTATAATTTATCCTCAACATAGGTTTATGAAAGAGTTCTTGGCGGTCTCATAGGTACCGGCCATGGCGTCCGGGTTTTTCATATTTGCGTATTTGGTACGCGCCCGTGCTAATCCGTTATATCCCGCGCCCAGCTCATGGCAGCAGCAACCGAGGGAAAACCCATGGTGGAAGTCAGCACAAGCATGGCGTGATGGATTTCCTCCCGGGTTGCCCCTGCTTTGAGGGCCCGGCGGGCATGGCTGTGCACCGCCCCTTCGAGCCTGAGGGCGGCAGCAGCGGCCATCTGGATCAATTCCACCATTTTTTCATCCAGGGGACCTTCCGCCCGTGTGGCTTGGCCGAGCTCGGCAACCGCCTTCATCAGCCCGGGGTGTTCAGACTCCATTACCTGGTAGTTTTTGGGTTTTTGCTTTTCAGACATTTTTTGCTCCTTTTTAAAATTCGGGCAATGTGATGGCCCCGGTTTTCGTTTACCATGTTTTTAAATGGGCTTATTGCAATTATTCCTTGTTCAGACTTCTTCAAATTGTTAAAATAGCATGTCGAATCGGTAATGGCAAACCTTCT
>CAZTHW010000368.1:0-1837 GCA_964613595.1 uncultured Desulfobacteraceae bacterium
ACACTTAACACTGCCTGTAAAAAGGACTTTTTACAGGCTTACCAAGATTTATACAATTACCCGCGCGTCAAATACCGGCCCGTCCTTGCATACATGCCGATAACCTTCTCCGGCGTCATTCGTGGATACCGCGCACCCCATGCACACACCCAGTCCGCAGGCCATAAGGGTTTCAATTGAAACCTCGCACGCAATCCCGTGGCTTTGCGCGATTTCGCCCACCGCCTTGAGCATAGGGTGCGGGCCGCAGGCATATATCATTTTCGGATTGTTGTCTTTTATCCATTCCTGCAGGGGCTCCGTGACAAGGCCCTTTTCTCCGGCTGTGCCATCTTCCGTTGCCACGCTGACCTGCATGCCGAGGCCGGAAAAAATGCCCTCGCACAGAATGTCGGTTCCGGTGCGCCCGCCAAGAAAAACCATGACCCGGTTCATGTCCATTCCCGCCTGTTTCAGCCTTTCAGCCAGAAAAGCCAGCGGAGCTACGCCGATGCCGCCGGCTGCAACGGCAACGGGGTGTTCATAAAGCCGGACGGAAAATCCATGTCCGATCGGGCCGAGCATGTCCAGCTTATTGCCCGGAACCTGCCGGGCGAGCTGTCGGGTAAATCCGCCCACCACCCTGTAGAGAATCTCCATTTGCAGGGTGTCCGCGTCTTCGGAAGGCAGTCGGTGGATGGAAAAAGGCCTGCGCAGCAGCGGTTCGGCCTGGTCCGGCAGGCGGATGGTGACAAACTGCCCGGGTGTCGCGGATGCATAATGCGCGCCGCAGTTGAGGCGGATCCTGTGATATCCGTCCGAGATTGGTTCATTGCGGATAATTTCAACGGTTTGCCGTGTGATCATGACTGATCTTTCCTTTTCAGGCCGACAACTGCGGCAAAGCGGCCGGTGCTGCCCTCGCGGCGATAAGAATAAAACAGGTGCGGGTTGCACATGGTGCATACATGGGCGCATTCAACGTTTTCCGGCTTGACCCCGGCTGCCCGGAGCTGGTCGCGGCTGATCTGCCAGAAGTCAAACCGGTCTTTGTCATCCTTGTACTTCCAAAAGCTTCCCGGGAATTCCTGCCGGTAGTGGACAAATTCGGCGCAGCACGGCCCCAGAGACGGGCCGATGCCTGCTGACAGGTCTGCCGGATCCACGGCAAATTCCCGTTTCATGGTCTCAATGCATGCACCGATGATGTTGCTGATGCTGCCCCGCCACCCGGAATGAATATTTGCGGCCACGCCCCTGACCGGGTCGCAGAGCATCACGGACTGGCAGTCCGCAGCCTGGATGGCCAGGCAGGCGCCCGGGATTTGCGTAATCACCGAATCGGCAGATGGCGGCGATTTGACGGCGCGTTGCAGGTCACGATCGGTTTTGATCACTGCCACGTTTTTTCCGTGGACCTGGTTGAGAAAGACCAGTTCCGCATCGTCCATGCATCCGGCAATGGCCCGGCGGCTGGACTCCGAGGCTGCAGGCCGATTGCCGCTGTTTGGCCCCGCGTTCGGATTGCCCTTTGAGCCGGTATATTGTTCGTCCAGGCGTGTAAATACGCCGTGAAAAATTCCTGGCCGGGCGGCCATGTTTGAAAAAGCGGCATACAGCAGTTTATTTTTCCGGTACAGAAACATGGGTGATGCATCCGGGGGCCTTTTTACAGGCAGTGTTAAGTTTTAAGTGATTAAGTGTTTAAGTAAAATCAAAACCTTATATTTTCGTTACTTGGCGGACAGAACATTTTTTAAACTCCCGAGGAAATCCTTCTTTTGCCTTCTTGCGAAATTGCTCTTCGTTGCCCTGACGGCGGTGCGGAAAAGCGGGTTTCCGAGCGGAAATCGAGGCT
>CAZTHW010000369.1:0-1801 GCA_964613595.1 uncultured Desulfobacteraceae bacterium
TGATCTTGAACTTTTTACGGCGCCATCTAAAATCAGACTTTTTACGAGTGCATCAACACTTCTTTTGCAATGGTTTCAAACGCGGAAAAAATCCGTTTGCCAACGTCTTCGAGCTGTTCCGGGTCGGGTTCGGCCGTGCCCGGGGGCATGTAGAGGTCCTGGTTCATCTCGATCTGCAGGGCAAACCCGCCCCGGGCGGCAAGCCGCCGGCCGTAGTGCACGGTGATAAACCCGCCCTGGTAGGGCGCGTTGACCGCCACGGAAAACCCGGCGGATTCGAGTGCGGATTTGACAAGCTTTACGGTTTCGGCCGTGCAGGTGGGTTCGCCCAGGCGGGAATCCGGGCCGCCGTCGGGCGCGCCGTTGTTGCTCAGGATGATGTTTTTTCGCTTCTTTCCGGCATCCGGGGCATCCACCGGGCCCGTGCCGTTTAGGGAGTGGCAGTCAAACAGGCCCCGGATCTCTGAATTTGCCAGGGCCCGGGACAGTTCATGGTGATACGGGTCGTAATACTGCCGGATCCGTTTTTCAACAGCGTCTGCATCCGGATATCTGCCGGGCAGATAGATTTGCCGGCCCCGGTAGTCGGTTTCCGCCACCACGCCCTTGGGCCCCGGGTTTTTCGAATCGCGGTTCAAGTCCGTCACCAGCCGGCTGTATTCCGCCCTGAGCACTTTTTTCGCAGGCAGGCAGCGGAATATCTCCGCGCTGCCAAAATCCTTTGAATCCCGGATTTCTTCGTCCGAAAGCGCCATGTCCGCCCGGATGCCTTCGGGCACAAGGCTTGCGCAGTGGGGAATGGAAATCACAAAGGGGTATGTCATGGGACCTCCCGGTGGTTTTGGGCTTTGGGGGGCAGACTTAAGCCTGTTCCCGGAAATGCGGTTGTTTCATGAAGCCGAACCTGGGCTGGGCGTCAATCAGGGCCCGGGTATAGTCGGACTGCGGGTGTCGGATGATTGATTCAGCCGGCCCGCTTTCCACAATCTCGCCGTTGTAAATCACCGCGATCCGGTCGCACAAAAAGCGTGCGGCAGCCAGGTCATGGGTGATAAACAGGAATGTTACCCCTCTTTGTTTGCGGATTTCAGCCAGGAGCTTGAAGATGGTAAACGAGATGGAGGCATCCAGCATCGAGGTGGGCTCGTCTGCAATCACGAACTCCGGCGAGAGCACCATGGCCCGGGCTATGGCCGCGCGCTGGCGCTGGCCGCCGCTTAGCTGGTGGGGATACCGGTTGAAATACGCCTTTGCCGGCGTCAATCCGGCGGCCCGGAGCGCGTCTGCCACCATCTGGCTTCTTTTTTCCTTTGCGGCGGCGTGGTGTATGACCAGGGGTTCGGCCACGGCGTCGTAGACCGACATGTACGGGTTTAACGATTGATAGGGATCCTGGGGGATCATCTGGACCCGGCGCCGGAATGCCTTTAACGCCGCCCGTTTCAGGGTGTGGATCTCCGTGCCGTGAAAACGGATCGATCCGGCGTCCATGGACTCGAGATGGAGCACCAGGCGCCCCAGGGTGGTTTTGCCGCTGCCGCTGGCGCCCACCAGGCCGAATATCTCGCCTTTGCCGATGTTTAAGCTGACATTGTTTAACGCCGTAAGCGTTTCCCCTGAAGTCCGGAAAAGCCCACGTTCGTCGCGGTAGGTTTTTTTTACCCGCTCGAGTTCCAGGATGTTGGAGTTATCCGGGTTTGGATCCGTGTGCATCAGCATTTGCCCTTTTATTTATACCTAAATTGGGCGATTTTCAAGTTTGTCGCAGATACAAGGAAGATGCAGACGAGCTATAGTGGAC
>CAZTHW010000370.1:0-1773 GCA_964613595.1 uncultured Desulfobacteraceae bacterium
ATAATATACCGGATTCAGAAACCAGTCCGGCACCCGGGCAACGGCATCGCGGAGATTTGTCGGGCCCATCAGCGGCAGCACCAGGTGAAATCCGCCGCCGACCCCATAGACGCCCAGGGTCTGGCCGAAATCCTCCGGATAGGCCTCAAGATCCATCCACGCCTCGGCCGGATCGGCAAACCCGGCCACGCCCACAGTCGTATTGACCAAAAAGCGGGCGGTTTCCACACCCGCCCGCTTGACTTTGAGCTGCAGCAGGTTGTTGACGAAACGAACCGGATACCCCAGGTTTTTGAAAAAACGGCCCACCGAGCGCCGCGCAACTGCCGGGGTCACCTTTGCATAACCGCTGGCTACCGGTTTTAAGACCCAGAAATAGAACTTGTCATTTACCCGGGTCATAAAACGGTTGTATCCGGACAAGGGGTCAAAGGCCTCGCCCTGCCCGGAGTCACCTCCGGTATCAAATTCCGCAAACTCTTCAAAGTCGCTCTGTCCTTCCGGTTCTTCGGCCTGCCGGGCGCCCGTGGCCATCCCCCCGGACTGCTGGGCATATACCGCCTGTGCGGCAGCCGGGAATAAAAGCAAAGCGGTCACGAGCAGAAACATGCAGACAATCCCGCAGCAAAAATGAACTTTTCGCCTGTCCAACGTTTTTCCTCCGCATTGTTCCGGAGCCTTATCCTCTTGTCTCTGTGGGTCGAAAATCATCTTCCATCTCCGGGTTTCTGCCGGGCCGCAGCACGGCTGCCGTCCCAATCGTGAAGATGCCGGATTTCCCCGGCAATGGGCTTCATGGCATCCATGACCCGATCGGTATCAAACGTGGTCATCCGTCCTTGCGTAACCACCGGCACGCCGTTGATGATAGCGGCATGCACGTCATGGCCGGAGACCGCGTAAACCAGATGGGAATACACATTATACATCGGTGTAAGGTGCGGCTTTTTCGTATCGATCACAATAATATCCGCCTTTTTGCCCGGCTCCAGAGATCCGATCTCATGGTCCAGGCCAAGGGTCCGGGCCGCATCGATGGTAGCCATGCGCAGCACGCTGCGCGCATCCATTACCGTGGGATCCAGGCTCCGGGCTTTGTGGATCTTGGCGGCGGCATCCATTTCCATGAACATGTCCAGGTTATTGTTGCTTGTGGGACCATCCGTACCCAGGCCCACGCACACCCCGGCGCGGATCATATCCGGGACCGGGGCAATTCCCGAAGCCAGTTTCATGTTACTTTCCGGGTTATGGGAAACCTTGACGTCATGCGCCCTGAGTAGTTCAATATCTTCCTTGTTGACCGCCACGCAGTGGCAGGTCACCAGCCGGGGGGAAAGCACCCCGATGTCCGCCAGGTGAGCCACCGGAGTCAAATTATACCGGTTTTTCATGGTTTCGGCTTCCGCCCGTGTTTCAGCCACATGGACGATCATGGGAATCCCGTACTGCTCGGAAATGGCCGAGGCGCGCTGCAGCAACTGCGGTGCGCACAAATAAGGCGAATGCGGCTCCACGGCAATGGTGATCAACGGGTCATTCTGCCATTGGTGGATCAACTCTTCCGTATATTCGAAACCTTTTTCAATCGGACCGTAGTTGGGCGAATCAAAGTCATAGAGAACCTCGCCCACCACGGCACGCATCCCGGCATGGCTGGCTGCCTCGGCAACGGCGCCTTCGAAAAGGTACATGTCGGAAAAACATGTTGTGCCGGAAAGCGCCATTTCCGCACATGCCAGCAAGGCACCGGTATAGACCTTGTCATGATCC
>CAZTHW010000371.1:0-1662 GCA_964613595.1 uncultured Desulfobacteraceae bacterium
GCCGGCATCCGGGCGGTCATGGAAAAGTATGATGACCGGGCAGACCTGTTTCTCGGCGGCATCACCATGATTGCAAACGACCTGATGCACTTTATCAAAAACGATCTCAAGGTCTATGGCGGCGGCGTGGTGTTTTTTCTGGTCCTGGTGCTGGGGCTGATCTTCCGGCAGGGGCGCTGGGTGGTACTGCCGCTGGCAAGCTGCGCCTTTGCCGCCATTGCCATGGTGGGACTGCTCGGCCTGTTCGGATGGAAGGTTACGGTGGTTTCCTCGAATTTCATTTCCCTGCAGCTGATTATCACCATGGCGATTTCCATCCACCTGGTGGTGCGCTACAGGGAACTTATCATAAAGGATCCGCACCAGAGCCACCCGGAACTGACCCGTCAGATGGTCATGGACATGAAAGTTCCCTGTTTTTATGCGGTGCTGACCACCATTGCCGGCTTCGGCTCGCTGATATTCGCAGATATCAAGCCCGTGCAAACCTTTGGATGGATGATGGCCGCAGGAATCCTTGTATCGCTGGTGGTCACGTTTGTCTTTTTCCCGGCCGCCCTGGTACTTTTTAAAAAACCTCCGCAACCCGGGGGCGGGTTGACAAAACTGTCTTTTACCCGGGGGTTGTCGCGGTTTACCGAGGCCCACGGCCGCCTGGTGCTGGTGTTGAGCGCCGCGGCCCTGGTTGTGAGTGTGTCCGGCATTTCCCGGCTTCAGGTGGAAAACGCGTTTATTAATTATTTCAAGTCCTCAACGGAAATCTATCAGGGGATGAAGGTCATTGACCGCCAGCTCGGGGGGACAACGCCGCTGGACGTGATTCTTGACTTTGATGCTGCCGGCGACCTTTCACCGGCAGCCGCGGAATCGGCGCCGGGCGGCGGCGGCGGGGAAGCTGACGACGCGTTCGGCGCGTTTTCCGAATTTGAAGAGCCGGCTGATGCCGACAAGTACTGGTTCACCCCGCACCGGCTATCCCGGATCGAGGCGGCCCATGATTATCTCGATGGCCTTGAAGACACGGGCAAGGTGCTTTCCCTGGCCACGCTGAAGAAAGTTGCCGAGCGTGTCACCGGCGGACCGCTGGACAGTTTTGACCTGAGCCTTCTGTTTAACGAGTTTCCGGAAGAATACCGGCAGATGCTCATAGAGCCGTATGCCTCCATTAAACACAACCAGGCCCGGATCAGTCTGCGCATTATTGACTCCAGGCCCGGGCTTGACCGCAACGCCCTGCTGGAAGAAATCCGGGGCGGCCTGACGGGGCAGGCCGGATTTGAAGCCGGCAATGTGCATTTGACCGGCATGCTGGTCTTGTACAACGATGTGCTGCAAAGCCTGTTTGACTCCCAGATCCGGACCCTGGGGCTGGTTTTGCTGGCCTTGATGACGATGTTTCTGGTCTTGTTTCGATCCGTGAAAATCGCCTTGATCGCCATTTTCCCCAACCTGCTGGCCACGGGGGTGGTGCTCGGGGTCATGGGATGGATCGGCATTCCGCTCGATATTATGACCATCACCATTGCCTCGGTCTGCATGGGCATTGCGGTGGATGACACCATTCATTACATTCACCGGTTCAGAAGAGAGATCGGGGCCGACAGCAGCTATATCCAGGCCATGCACCGGTGCCACGGCAGCATTGGCTATGCCATGTACTAT
>CAZTHW010000372.1:0-1627 GCA_964613595.1 uncultured Desulfobacteraceae bacterium
AATCTGATTCGCCCGCGGCTTTTGTTTTCCGGCAGGCAATTGCTGCGGTTTTGCACGGCGGCTTTACAAGAATTCAATGTCCTGCTAATACCTAAATTGAGCGTTTCAAATTTTTACACGGATCAATATTTTGTATTTTTTAAGGAAGTAAGCCATTTTCAGGTGTTAAAATTTGAAACCCTCCGGGATTTCCAATTTTGCCGCATCTACTGCGTCAGATGCAGTCTCGCATAGTCCACTATAGCTTGCCTGCATCTTCCTTGTATCTGCGGCAAACTTGAAAATCGCTCAATTTAGGTAATAATATGGATAAATTTTACTCATACCCGATTTCGGTGAATAAAGGGGGTGGAGATATGGCTTCAAACGTTGCCCAGCGCAGAAAGGAAGTCGAAAACAAGATCATCGCATTGAGGCGCCAGGCTGATGAAATGGATGCCCGGATCCGGGCCTACCTCGCGGACCGGGAAAACAAGCCGCACCCGCACCATCAGGAGTTTATCGAAAAAGTTCAGAAATTTCGGATTGATCCGTCAGTTTCCACCAAGTACCTGGAAACCCAGCTCGATAACCTCCAATGGAAGGTTTATTACTCCAGCCGGGCATGGCGGCAGCTATGGGATAATGCCGATGCTGCAAGGCGCTCCGAAAGCCACCGGCAGCAAACACAACAGCAGCAGCCCAACTCGACCTCGGGGCAGACCCATGATGCGGATAATCGCCGGATTTATTCGGTCGACAGGCTCTGGGAAATTCAACAGGAAAAGCTTGGCGGGGATGCCGGCGCGGAAACAAAAGATGGCTTTGTCCAGCGGATCAAGGAGCGCTACGGCCGGCTTGCATCGGAAAAAAGTTCGGACGAGGAAATCGTAATGAGCTTTGATAAAAAGACCCGGCGCTGTGATCTGTCGCTGAAGAAACGGGATCACCCGCCGGAGCAGTAAGACATGCCTGCAACGGAATTGCCGAAGGATGCCATGTCATTTAGCAGCGGGGCGGTGAGCGTTAGCCTCCGGCCGGTTTGCGGGTGGGACAGGGTAATTTGTCGGGCATGAAGCATCTGGCGGCGAACCTGCCGGATTATGCCGGCCAGATCGGGCTGGCTCTCATACAATCGATGGGGATGCTTGTATCCGTATACCGGGTCGCCGATGACCGGGTGCCCGATGGCTGCCAGGTGTACCCGGATCTGGTGGGTGCGGCCGGTCTTGATGTCGCATTCCACCATCGTGAGATGCCCGTACCTGGCAAGGACTCGCCACCGCGTTTCAGCGTGCCTGCCTTGGCCGGTGTCCTGCAGGTCGGCTGCCATTTTCTTCCGCTGTACCGGGTGCCTGTAGATGGGCAGAATGATCCTGCCCTCATCCTGCTCGGGATTGCCGTGGATGAAAGCCACATAGGATTTTTCCACTGTGCGGTCCTTGAATTGCCGCGTAATGTGCAGGAAAGCCGATTGTGTCCGCGCGGCGACCAAAACACCAGAGGTATCTTTGTCCAGGCGGTGCACGATTCCGGGCCGGTCGGGCTCGGTGCCGACATTTTCGAGTTCCGGGAAATGATATGCCAGCCCGTGGGCGAGCGTACCGGAAAAATGGCCGGCAGCCGGATGGACCACGATCCCGGGGGG
>CAZTHW010000373.1:0-1598 GCA_964613595.1 uncultured Desulfobacteraceae bacterium
CCGCCATCTTGTCAAGGACCGCATGTACATGATCAACAACATTTTCGCCGTCAACTATGACGGCAGCTTGGCGCGGTGCGCGCAGTGCCACGTGCAGGACAGCGCGATTTTCCGTTATGTTGATTTTATCGCCGGAAAACATGGCCCCGATCCGGTCCTGCAGGCCGGACTGTTTTGCCAGTTGCACCAAAAGCCCCATGGTTTCATCGGTAACGCGATTTTTCGAGTAATCGAGGTACAGACCGGCGGCTTCTGCTGTCAGGCGCCGGCCGCGCTCTGGATCGTCTGCAAACAGCGTGCGCAGATGCACATCACAGATGGCATTGAAGTGGTTTGCCAGCGCCTTCCAGGCCGGCCGTGCGGTGAGATACGGGATGTGTGTGGTCATATTTGTACTCCTTTGGTTTTTTTACTTCAGCGCCTTGCTCCCGGATGCCATGACATCCGGGAAAGTCTTCCCTGGCCCGCAGTCTTCTGTGCTTCATCCCGGGGCAGTCATTGCGTGGCGCGCCGCGCCCAGCAGCGCCGCCTCTGGGTGCAGAATCACGGACACCGGTATTTTTTCCATGAGCTCGGTCATTCGGCCCTTGCGCACAAAAGCCTCCAAAAAAGCCCCGCTTTCCAGAAGCGGCAGAATCCGGGGCGGTATGCCGCCGCCAAGACATACCCCGCCTGTGGCCATGGTTTTTAGCGCCATGTTTCCGGCTTCTGCTCCCAGAACAGAGACAAACACCTCAAGGGTTTTTCGGCAAAGACCGCATGGCCGGTTTTTGTCCAATGCGCCCCGGATAATCTCCGGCACCGGATCTTGCCCGGCGGGAACCTTCCGGGCCGGACAATCCGGATCGCCAGTGTATCCGGTGTCTTTGAAATACGCGTAAATATTGGCCAGCCCCATGCCGGAACACACGCGCTCATAGCTGACATGGTCATAGCGGTCTGCCAGGTATGCGAGCAAACCGCTTTGCTCCGGGCCTGCGGGTGCAAAATCGGCATGTCCGCCTTCAGAGGCAAAAGCCCGGTAGCCTGTTCCGTCCCACACCAGAAAAGCCTCTCCAAGGCCCGTGCCCGGTGCCACCACAGCCATGGTTCCGCCTGTTGCCGGGCTTGCCTCCTGGATTACGTACAGGTCGTTTTCATCCAGCACGACAACGGCATTTGCAAAGGCGGTAACATCATTTAGCAGGCAGACGGATTGAACCCCGAGGGTTTTGGCCAGTGCGGCTTCTTCCATAACCCAGGGCAGATTGGTGATTTTTGCCCGCCCGCCCACAACCGGGCCGGCCACGCCAAAGGCCGCCCGGTCAATATGGATATCCCGGGTTGACAGAAATTTTTCTATAATGACTTCAAGGCCGGAATAATCCCTGCTCGGAAATTTTTCCTTTGCCAGGGGCCGGCGCAGACTGCTTTGGGAGGAATATACGGCCAGCTCCGTCTTGGTCCCGCCGATATCACCGGCCAGAACAATGATGTCTTTTTCATTGCCATATCCCATAAGTGCTCCGATTGCCCCCGGCTTTGATACATCCGCATACGATACATAGTGCCCGAACGAAAACCAGGATTTTTTGTCAAGATCAAGGAAGGCGAAAATT
>CAZTHW010000374.1:0-1583 GCA_964613595.1 uncultured Desulfobacteraceae bacterium
GTTTAATCTGGTTCAGCGAACCTTTATCGCCGATCAGACCGTGGACATCGTCGGCCGGATGCATCCTGGATTCTCGGAAGATGACGCGGCCCGCCTCAAAGACGACCTGATGGCCTCCTTAAAGCCGTTTGAGGCCGAAACCGCACCCTCGGTCATGCCGAATATTACCGCGGGCCGGGTGGCCAACCGGCTGGGTTTTATGGGACCAAACTACACGATTGATGCGGCCTGTGCTTCCTCCCTGTACGCTGTGGATGCGGCTGTTTCCGCGCTTGTTTCTAACAGAAGCGATCTGGCCCTTGCCGGGGGCGTACATATTTTTAACAATATTCCGTTCTTGAATGTATTTTGTACGCTGGGTGCGATGTCGCGGCAGGACCAGATCCGCCCGTTTGACCAGCAGGCAGACGGTATAGTTCCGGGCGAGGGGGTCGGTATCGTGGTGTTAAAGCGCCGGGCGGATGCGCAAAGAGACGAAAACCGGATTTACGCCGTGCTTCGGGGTGTGGGTACCTCCAGTGACGGCAGGGGAGTCAGCGTTGCCGCCCCGCGGGTGGAGGGTGAAGTCCTGGCCCTTCAGCGCGCCTATGAATCGGCAGGCATCTGCCCGACCACCATTGCGATGATCGAAGCCCACGGCACAGCCACCGCTGTCGGAGACGAATCTGAAATCAAGGCCTTGACCACAGTGTTCGGCAATAAGGCGAAAAATGCGCCAAGGCACTGCGCCCTGGGAACCGTCAAGTCAATGATCGGTCATGCCATGCCGGCCGCCGGCATCGCCGGGATGATCCGGGCCGTGCTCGCGTTGTACCACAAGGTGCTGCCGCCTACCCTGCACTGCGACAGCCCGCACCCCAGGTTCAACCTTGAACAAACCCCTTTTTACATTAACACGCAAACCCGGCCATGGTTCCGATCCGCTTCTGATATTCCGCGCAGGGCCGGGTTGAACGCTTTTGGTTTCGGCGGGGTCAACGCTCATGTTATACTTGAAGAGTACGAAGAAAACAATCCGGAAAAATTAGGAATTTCTGTTTCCGAAGTATTGGATTCACCCCGGGCGGCTACAGAACGGGGGCCAGATTCGTGTCCCATCCCGTGGGATGCGGCCCTGTTTCTTCTGAGTGCCGGATCCAGGGCCGAACTTGCCGCGCAATGCCGGCGGATCCTGGAACGGGTCAGGCATGATGGCGCCGTGGATCTGGTGACCCTGTCGCATTCACTGCTTACTGAATATGCCCCGGACAGCGAGCGGATTGCGGTGGTGGCCGACTCCCCGGAGGATCTGGCCGGCAAGCTGGAATATGCAGCAGGCAAGCTCGAAGAAGACAACTGTAAGAAAATCAAGGATATCAAAGGCATCTATTATTTCGCCTCGCCCCTGGGGGAAGGCGGCAAGGTGGCGTTCATGTTCCCCGGGGAGGGCGCCTCCTACACGGCCATGATGATGGATCTGTGCCTGCAGTTCCCGTCGGTCCGGGCCGGTTTTGATGAGATGAACCAAGCGATTGCCGCACGCGAGAAAATCACGCGGCATTTGCCCACCCAGTTCATTTTCCCGGCCCCCCTGCTCACTGAGG
>CAZTHW010000375.1:0-1551 GCA_964613595.1 uncultured Desulfobacteraceae bacterium
CAAGTTTGTCGCAGATACAAGGAAGATGCAGACGAGCTATAGTTGACTATGCGAGACTGCATCTGACGCAGTAGATGCGGCAAAATTGGAAATCCCGGGGGGTTTCAAATTTTAAAACCTGAAAATGGCTTAATTTTTTATTCCCTCCGAGGTTACAACCGGTATTGTGTCGGCAAATAGCTTTTCATTACAAATTTTTCGGGATGGGATTGGAGAAAGCATCCGGCAAGTGTGAAAAGCGGCAAGCAGCCGCCATTTTGCTGGCTGTTTTTACAAAAGACGGTATCCGGCAAATAATCCGCTCGGTTCGATGGAAAGAAGTGTGAAGATCAGCGGTTAGAAGGCAAGGGCTTTCCAGGTGAAATACACCCCCACCAGGATCATGAGGATGCCGCCGATCTTGTAGATCACGTCCCGGTGTTTGAGCCACTTGACGTTGGATACCTGGGAGAGCAGAAGCAGGGCGGGGATGGTGCCCAGCCCGAAGCAGGCCATGACACCGGCCCCGGCGAGCATGCCGGAAAACGTGGTGCCCGCCTCCATACCGGTGCGGGCCGCGGCGATCATGGCCGTGTAAACCGGGCCGCACGGCAGCAGTCCCAGCAGCATACCCAGGGGGAAAAACAGTATGGCGCGGTTTGCCGCGATAAGCCGCTTGTAGGCGGATACGGCAAATCCTGCCAGGGGCGGGGCGTTTTTAAAGATCCGGCCTGCGGGCAGCCACCCTGTCATCCCGGCTCCCATGAGGATGATCAATATGCCCGCAAATACCAGGATGCCTTTCTGAAGGCCGCCCACGTCCGCGGCAAACCGGGTAAAAGAGGCGGTGGCGCCCATGATTCCGCCCAGGATGGCGTAGGTAACGGTTCTGCCGATGTTGTAGAAGAGGTGGGGGAAAAAAACGGGCCGATCCTTTAACTGCAGGGAAATCGAGATCACGATCGGCCCGCACATGCCGATGCAGTGGCCGAATCCCACCGTAAACCCGGTGGCCAGAAAAACCGGGTATATGGATTCAGTAAACCACATCAAAGACAAAAGCCGCTGTCCCGGTTTCGGGAACCGTGACCGCTGCCCGCCAGGTGGTTTTGCCGCTCGGGCAGCGGACAATCACGCCTTTGCCGGTGTAGGTGTTTTCTCCAGCTTTTTCCATGTTTACGCGGTTGGGCCCCATTTCCATGCCGGGCATGCCCAGGTCGATGTGCGGCGTGCCGGAAAGGGGCGAACCGGAGACCGTGACCCGGAAGGTCAAATCCGCCATGGCCTTGACCGGCCTGGGGGAGATTTCAAGTGCGACCGTGCGCCCGGCAAGCTGCAGGCTGCAGGTTCCCTGGTGGATGTTGCATTCGGTTTCCGCTTTTTTTGCAGAAGCTGTTAAATCGCTGCAAACGGCCAAGGGACATGAAATGAGCATCATCATGGTGCACATGATCAGGATTTGCGGTATCCGGACGGAATAAGTACGCATCCGACGGCTCCTCCTTGTTTTTTAAATAATGATAAGCCTGTAAAAAGTCTTTTTTACAGGCAGTGTTAAGTTTTAAGTGATTA
>CAZTHW010000376.1:0-1549 GCA_964613595.1 uncultured Desulfobacteraceae bacterium
GATTAAACACGCCGGCACTCAGGTAGCTGCCCCGTCCCAGGATAAACGCGGTCCGCTCATGATCCGGACCGCCGACGGGAATCCCGGCATCCCTGAGTGCCTCGGCTGCGGTATTTAACACCAGGAACTGGTCCGGTTCACCGCCTTGCACGGCCTTGGGCATAATCCCGAAGGCTGCAGGGTTAAAGGCAATCGGCGATTCCAGGTAACCGCCCTTTTTTCCGTAAAGCCGGGTTGCGTCCGCCGGGTCATAAAAGCGGTCCGGATTCCATCTTTCGCGTGGCACCTCTGATACGGCATCGATTCCGCAAACATTGTTTTGCCAGAAGGTCTCCACGTCCGGGGCGCGAGGAAAGCTGCACGCCATTCCAACGATTGCAATTTCCGTGTTGCTTTTTTTTGAATCCATATGCCGGTGTTTCCGCCTCTGGCTTATGATTTTTGTGCCAGCCGGTTTAGCGATGAACTTCCCGCGAATTCGAGTCCCTCGATCATCCCGGACAACCGGCCGTCGGGTCGGATGAAAAACAGGTCCGCATTCCTGGTTTTTCGGCTGCCATCGGGTTCATTTACCCGTACCTCGCAGCGAAGATCCGCATCCCCGGGAGGCGTTTCATATTGAATAAATGATCTGATCTGCGAAGGCAGCGGGGTGGCATCCAGGTTGTGACGCATCCACAGCACCACCAACTGCAGTCCGCTGTCGATGAGCAGGGGGTCGATTTGCCAGTTCCCGTTTACGCCTTGGGATGCCGGCCTGATATAGGATTGCGGTCGCGAGGTTTTCAAATGTCCGATAATGCCGTTTTTCCCGATTGTTTCCACTTGCCGGATACCCTGCCACAGGGGGCCGTGGAAAAGCTGTTTTTCATAGGCTTCCGGCACGGACAGCGGAAACGGTGCCATTTCGCCGAAATCAACGGGATCATGTTTCCGGCTGGCCTGTTTCTCCCTGACCAGCTCGGCGCCGGCCTGGTAGTAAACCCGGTCTTTGTGCCGGCTGTTCCGGATCTGAATTTCCAGCAGTACCTGATCATCAGACTTCCGAATCGGTCTTGCAGCAATATGAATGTCTGCCGATTCACTGTCCAGGACGATCCCTTGGAGCACTTTCAGATCCCGAACGGTCTTCAGGTGAAAGTCGGGATACCGGTAGGCAACTGCCTCGACCATCATTTCCAGGGCCACAGCCATGGGCACCACCGGATTGTCGTCGAGTCGATGATCCTGCAGGTAAACATCGTGGCTGGTTTCCAAACGGCGGATCAGATCGACTTCGCCGTTTTGCGAAGGATGAAAATTTGCGTTATATGACAACAATGGCAGATTGTCAGCCCGCCGGGCGGGGAACAATGCCTTTTTCCGCTCATTCCATCCCCCGTAGACCACTTCGGCATCCGAGGCCGGGCCGCTGCGGATTTCGTTCATAAAATGCCGCGGCCCGACTTCCCTGGGAATCAGTGATATGCCGTTTTGGTTGAACTTTTCCCGTACGGCATCCGAAACCATTCCCCGGCTTTCCCACGGCCCCCATATGAAAGCGATCACC
>CAZTHW010000377.1:0-1521 GCA_964613595.1 uncultured Desulfobacteraceae bacterium
GCTCTGTGAACTCAATGTTATTGAACAGGCCGTCAACGTATCGCGCACCCCCATGGTTTGCCAGGCCTGGCAATCAGGCCGGGAACTGGCCGTGCACGGCTGGATATACCGGATTGAAGACGGCATATTAAAAGACCTGGACATATGCATCACCGGTCCGGATAAAATCGGATCTGTACCGGATTCCGGATAATCTCTTGAAAAAAATGATTTACGCGGAATAAAATTTCCGAAAAATATCTGCTCTCAAGGAGGCCTCATGGTTCGCATCGGATGCTGCGGGTTTGCAAAAGCACAGGACAAGTACTTCGCCGCTTTCCGTGCGCTTGAGGTGCAGAAAACCTTTTACCAGCCGCCCAAGACCGCAACGCTTGCGCGGTGGCGGCACAATGCACCCGAAGACTTCGAGTTCACGGTCAAGGCCTGGCAGTTGATAACGCACAGATCAGCCAGCCCGACCTACCGCAGGGTGAAAACGCCTTTATCCGAGCAGGAAAAGGCCCAGGCCGGGGATTTCCAACTAAATGCGCTCACCCGGCAGGCATGGGAACAAACTCTTGCCTGTGCCCGGGCCCTGCACGCAGACAAGATCCTGTTTCAATGCCCGGCCTCCTTTCGGCCCACGGATGAGAACATGGAACGGGTGGCCCGGTTCTTCCGGGCCGTTGACACCGGCGGGTATCTTCTGCTGTTTGAACCCCGCGGCAAATGGCATGATACAGACATTGACCAGGTCTGCCGGATATCCGGATTGTACCACGCGGTCGATCCCTTCAAGCAGCTTCCGGTTACCAGCGGTATCCGCTACTACCGGATGCACGGAATTTCAGGCTATTATCACCGATACACCACAGAGGAACTCAAACAGCTCCGTTCCATGCTAAGCTCCCAGAATCCCTATTACTGCTTTTTCAACAACGTGTCCATGTTTGAGGATGCAGCCGCGTTTCAGCAATTAATGGACAAAGACTTAATGAACTCGTAAAAAGTCATTTTTGAGCGACATTTGAGCATTTTGGGTAAAAGCGGGTAAATCCGGCTGCGTTAAAATTTATCATTGTTTGAGGGCGCAAGCCCGAGTTTGATAAATTTAGCAGACGGATTTACCCGCGCCCAAAATGATCACGGAGCGAGAAAATCGACTTTTTACGAAACCATCAAGACTTCTTGTAACAAAAAATGGCACACCGCAATCAATGGCTTCCGATCCTCGGACTGGTCATGCTGGCCTTTATATGGGGATACAACTGGGTAATCATGAAAACGGCCCTGAACTTCTGCGGCCCGTTTGCCTTCGGCGCCATCCGGGCGGTTATCGGCAGCCTGGTGCTGTTTTTCGTTGCAGCCGTTTCCGGCCGGTGCCTGCGGCCCGGTTCATGGCCGGCAATCCTGCTTTTGGCACTTTTGCAGACAACGGGCTTTTTCGGGTTTTCCATATGGGCCCTGGTCAGCGGAGGAGCCGGAAAAACCGTAATGCTGGTATACACCATGCCCTTCTGGCTGCTGCTGCTGGCAAGGCCC